>PHGD01000138.1 GCA_011090425.1 Nitrospira sp. LK70
CGGCGCCCGATCGTGCCGAAGCCGGACCATCCGTGGAGGAAGCGGCTGCTGCAGAAACGGGACGTACACGCGGCAGCAGCCGGACCATAAACCGGACATTTCTACTTTGGGAAGAAGAGGACATTTCTAAATTGGGTTGACATCGAGGTGGGCTGGATTTGGCCACACGTTTTCGGTACCTTATTATCGGGTGAGACCAAGGTGGCCAAGGTATGGATGTCCGACGAATTTTTACTGTGTGTATGGCTGGTCTCCTGACCCTCTCGCTACAGGCAGGGTCTGCGGCGGCCGAAAACCGGATAGCTAAGCCTGAGTCTGTTCCACCAACCTCCCTCAGATCAGATCCTCCTCCCGTCCCTGGGAAACCACCGGGTGCCACCATCGATTCCAAGGCTGGAGAGAGGAGCAAGGTGCCGACCAACGGGGGCGCTCCGTATCAGGTGACTGCGACCTCTCCCGAAGTCATGGGGAAAGATGGTGCGCCGATGGTGCTGGTGCCGGCCGGTGAGTTTGTGATGGGAAGCGATAAGGGAGATGAAGATGAAGCCCCTGTGCACCGTGTGTATCTCAATGCGTTCTACATGGACAAGTTCGAAGTGACGAACGGGCGATTCGCCAAGTACGTCGAGGCCATCCAGAGCGAACCACCGTGGGGATTCGCGGACAAGGAGACGCCCCTGATCCATGCAGAACATCCTGTCCGTTGGGTGAACTGGATGGATGCGATGGGGTACTGCCTCTGGATGGGCAAGCGGCTTCCGACAGAAGCCGAATGGGAAAAGGCCGCGCGTGGAACTGACGAACGGGTCTATCCGTGGGGCAATGACCCGCCGACTCCTGTGCATGCGGTCTATGGATTAAAGGAAGGCGGCGCGGAGACTGTGTCCGTCATCGGCGATCACCACATGGGACAAAGTCCGTACGGCGTGCAGGATCTGGCGGGGAATCTCTACGAATGGGTGATGGACTGGTATGCCGAGGACTTTTATTCCAGCTTTCTCAACGGCCCCGCCATTAATCCACGTGGTCCCGGAGAGGGGACGGTAAAGGTTCAGCGGGGTGGATCGTATCTCAATACCCCGTATCGGCTACGGTCGTCGTTTCGCACGAAGAGTGATCCGACCGAGCAGGATCCGAATGTGGGCTTCCGCTGTGCCCAGGATGTTCCGAAGCAGCCGTAGCACGCTGGTTGGCATCAGCTATACCTTATGCATCGGTTCCCAGAAGCGCGACTTGGCTCTTGACAAGATCTCCTAATGGGCGTAGGGAGAGGCTTGCGGCCCATCTATCAATCGAAGATCGAGAGATCGGGTAGACCGCGCGGCTGCCATCCAGGTCTCTTGATGACTTCATCGCGAGAGGAGGGTGGAGATGGACGACACGACGCCACCTGGCCCATCAGGCCCACCGGTGCAAGGGTGGGTTTCTTGTCGGTCATGCTAACCGGTTCTCTGCCGGCTGTGCCGGATCGGCACACAGAGCCCTATCAAGGGTGAAAGCCGTTCGTGAGCGGAGAAAGCTTGGTTAGCAAGAGGAACACAAGCACCCGGGATTGACAAGGTCTCCCCCGACTGGAAACCTGAGATCACCAGAAGTATCGTGTGGGTCATGAGGGCCGCGACAACAGAGATAAACAGAATACTTGCGGCGTCCTAAGCGCCAAATCGCGGGCGACCTCCCACCGTAGTGCAAGGTCGCCCGCCCTGTTTCTGAATCCTCTCCTCCTTGTGTGTTGATCAAATGCGATCCGGGAAATCCGAGATAAGACCGTCTACGCCGAGGAGTTTCATCCTGTTGATCTCGGCAGGTTTGTTAACGGTATAGACGAACAGGGTTAGCCCCACCTTGTGGAAGGCCTTCACTCGACGTTTCGTAACAGTATTGAAGTGGAGGCCCACGTGCGTGGCTTGCAGCCTGACGGCTTGCGCGACAGGGGCTTTGGAAAACCACTTGAAGAGGACCAACGTGTCGGCCTGCGGATCAATTCTTCGTACATGCTGAAGTTCATCATGCAGGAACGAGGCATAGATCACCGAGCGGGCCAGGCCAGCGGCGCGGACCATCGCACAGACATCATAGGCTAACCCTTTGGTCTTCAGCTCCAGAATCAGTCCAATTCGTCCCTTGGCGGCCTTGAGAGCTTCCTCCAGCGTTGGAACCAGCTGACCATCACCGGCATCCAGCTTTCGAATATCTGAGAGAGTCAGCTCGGAAACCAGCCCACGACCGTTCGTCGTGCGGTCCACCCGCTCGTCATGCAGGAGGACCAGTTCATCGTCGGAAGTTCGTTGGATATCCACTTCCGTGAAGGAACATCGGAGCGCGATCGCTTGCTCGATGGAGGCCAGAGTATTTTCCGCTGCATACCCTTGAGCGCCGCGATGGCCGATGCGAAGAATCCGTTCGTTGGGACTTTCCTTTTCCATGGCTCTGTCCTACCATATCGCCGTGGCCAAACAGAAAGCGAAAAAACCGCCATTACCCAAAGGAGCGAGACGGCGCCGGAAACCGACCGGTGTTTCAACCGGCTTGGCTGCGGGGGAGTTACAAGCGGCTGCACCGCCAGGCGCCCTGGCCGATTTGCATCAGGCGATCGAACAGGATAGCGGGAAAGTCCTCTCGATCTATCGCGAACCCTACGGCGGACATTGGTTGGTCCTGGCAGCCTTGCCGATCGAGCTGGTCGAGCCGACACCCTATCAACGCAATATCTCTGACATGCATGTCAGAAAGTTGGAGGCGGTCATCGGCAAAATCGGCCGCTTTCTCGACCCCATCATCACCGTGCGAATCGCAAA
Organism: Nitrospira sp. LK70; assembly: GCA_011090425.1. Taxonomy (GTDB): domain Bacteria; phylum Nitrospirota; class Nitrospiria; order Nitrospirales; family Nitrospiraceae; genus Nitrospira_D. The sequence continues at coordinate 2,799 of PHGD01000138.1, forward strand.
ACCCGATCATGAAGCGAAGTACTGGACACCGAACGGCAACCATCGCCTGTCCGCCATGCGAACGCTCGGTGCGAAGAGCATCATCGCGATCGTGGTGCCGGAAGCTGCCGCGGCCTATCAAATTCTCGCGCTGAATACGGAAAAAGCGCACAACCTCCGTGAGAAGGCGCTGGAAGTGATCCGGATGTACCGGGAGCTGGCACAGCTTGATCAAGCAACGGAAGACACCTATGCCTTGGAATTCGAGGAACCCGCGTTGATCACGCTGGGTCTTTGCTACGAAGAGCGCCCGCGATTCAGCGGCGGAGCCTATCATCCGGTGCTGAAACGAGTGGAGGAATTTCTGAAGGAACCGCTGCAGGCAGCTTTGGCTGTTCGTCAGCAGCGGTCCAAGACGGTGCTGGCGTTGGACGATCTCATCGTCAAACAGGTCGAAGCCCTCAAGGCCAAGGGGCTCACCGGTCCTTATCTCAAGAGCTTCGTTGTCGCGCGGGTGAACCCGATTCGATTCCGTCCCAAGGATGGGCCACCCTTGTCGTTCGATGAAGCGCTGGATCGCATGACGCAGGCCGCGATCAAATTGAATCCCGAGAAGATCAAGATGGAAGACGTGGCTCGCTCAGGCGGTGCACCGGACGAAGGGGAATAGGGAGGGTACATGCCATATGTAATCCTTGGCTTGTCATTGATCCTGTATGGACTCAGTCCAAACCCGTCGGTACTCGCCGACGAGATTTTGCGCATCGCAAAGATTTTGGAGCGTCCTGCGGACTATCAGGCTAAAGTCGTCACCGTGGAGGGGCGGGCGGGTGATGTGACGGAACTGCCGCCTCGATTCAGGGTACATCGCTGCGCCGGGGGACCTGTGTACAACGCACAACTGTTCCGACTTCTGGACGAGTCCGGGTCCATCCAGGTGGGAGTGGCCGGGACCTGCAAGCCGGGCGCGATGCAACCGGTTGTCCAGGACGAACGGTTGCGCATCCGCGGAGTCGTGGTTGCGGATGAAAAGGATCCTCTGGGGATTCCCGTCATCTACGCCGACGCCATCGACCGCGTGACACCATAATCTGAATCCACCTTTGAAGAAAATCTCAACGTCTCTGTCCATGAAGTCCTCCATGGCGTCGCATGATGCGGTCCAGAGAGTCAGGAAACAGATGTCCAAGGAGGATTTCCATTGTAGATGACTGATTTTCGCTCCTAGACTGACTTACGTGTCAGTACTATACTGCCGACGAAGCAGGGACAGCGTTTCAATCGATTCGCCACCAATCCATTGGGTGCCGCATGGCCCGCACACTTACCCGAAATTTCTTTCTCCTTGTGTGGCTCATCTTGCCCCTGCCTCTGTGGGCCGATTCAACTTTGGATTACCAAAATCGCGGCGACCGTTTCGAGGGGCTCAAACCGAAACCGGTTTCCGGCTACGACATAGAAGTCATCTCCGTTCTGGCCGACTATCAGGAACCTGCCACCCAGCTGCCCGATCAACTCCGGGTCGGGTTCTACCTCCAGAGCCAGACTCCCGTGCATCTCACCGTCCGGGAGCAGGATTACCGGCTGTACTATTGGCTCGACCGGGTGAAACCGGCGAAGGAATGGCAAGCCAAGTCTGTGAATATATATACCTGGCCGACAGCGGCGGTTCTGCGACAATTAGACCAAAAACTCAACCCCTATGAGTTGGGGGTACTGATTCGCCTGGGAAGGGACACACCGGCCGAGAACGAGGAGATCGCGCCGGCGATCCTCTATCACGCGCAGCCTCCCGACAAGATCGGCGGCTATCTGTTCACCATGAAGACGAACGGCGATGCAAGGCTTTCCTGCAAGGTCTTTCGAGGAAAAGAATCGAACGAGATCATGACGCAAGCGTTCCGCCGCATTCCCGGAGGCCGGCCGTTCACCGTGCGCTGGGATGCGGGCGGTGCGCCGGAAGGCCAGTACGCCCTGGTCTGCAACGGCTATTTCCTCGATACCAATCAGCCCCTACGACAGACCGTGCGCTTCTTTCACCGCCTGACCACACGGTAGTGCTCGATCAATGCCTGAGTGCGGGTCATGAGCGACATCTTCATCAGCTATTCCAGTAAAGATCGCCCCTGGGTTGAACGTTTCGCCAAGACGTTGGAAACGTACGGCTGGTCTGTCTGGTGGGATCGCAACATTCCCACCGGCGGATCGTTCAATGCGGTGATCCGACAGGAACTCGGCGCCGCAAAATGCGCGATTGTCGTGTGGTCTGAACGGTCTGTCGAGTCCGAGTGGGTTCAAGCCGAAGCTGCTGAAGCCAAGCAGCAAGACAAGTATCTCCCCGTCAAGATCAATGAGAGTGACATCCCACTCGGCTTTACCCAGCGGACCTTTCAATCCCTGGTGGACTGGGAAGCGGGTGTCGATCATGCCGGGTTTTCCCAGCTGCTCAAGGATATTGAACGGCTCGTCAAGCGCCCACCGAAGCACATCGCCGTCGGCCCAAAGCCTTGGTGGAAACAGATTCCTCCCATCTGGCTCGTCAGCTTCCCGGCCATCCTGGCGGCGGCCGTCGTGATCGGCCTCATGTTATGGCCCGTTCCTGCGCGGGTCCAGGTGGAGTTGACCACAGAGCGCGTGGAATTCGAAATCGGGGCTGCCTCCCAAGGCAAGCCGACCTTGGGCGGATTCGATGTGCAGTCGATTGCCATCGAAAAGTTTTCCTCGCTCTCCTTTGAACCAACCACCGTCGAGGTCGCGGATACGCAATATCTGATCGAAACAGACGACTTTCCACCATCAGCATGGAAGCCTCTGAACGTCGACAACGCCAAGCTCACCAAGGTCACATTGGACGCGAAGGACCAAACTCTGCATCCGAAAGTGACGGTGGAGGGACTGGTTGCTGGTGGATCGGAGACGATCCATCTCGATCCCATGGCCGTGGCGCGGGGAACGTGGGTGATAGTGGAAGCGAGGGAGATCCATGGCGGAAAGAACGAGGGGTTCACGCTCCAGGTCACGGGGCAGGAAACGATCACGCTGTCGATTCACAAACCGTTTGAGTTGATCGCCGATCATACGGAGCTGCGCAACATCGCATTGCCTGTTCGCCAGCAAGACGAGATGACCTATCGCGTGACATTACCGGAGCAGGCATCCTGGATCGAAATCACTGCCTTGCCGAGTGGGTTGGTCCTGTCGCCCACCTTTGCGTCTGGTCAATCAGCGATATCATTCTTCAGCGGTATTCCCGTGGTCACGATGGACTTTACCAAGCAAGATTCATCCGGCGAACGGGTCAGCGCCCTGACCGGACAGGGGACGATCAGCTTCCCGGATTATCCGCACCTCGGGAGCGTGCCGCTCAACGAGGGGGAGGCCATCGGCTTAGAACGGCTGGACAAATTCACGATCGAGCGCGTCACGTTGCGGCCTGATGGGAAAGGAATGAATGTGGTCGGCCATGGCTTGGTCAAACAGGTCCGTACCAAGCGGGGCGAGATTCCGATTCAGCACAACCTCACCGCGTTGGACGCCTTATGGCATAATGCGCGGCTCGCGGTGTTTCTGACGATTATTGTCACGGTGTTTACGACCAGTCTCGGGGCCTATCGGCTGTGGAAGGAGTTTAAGCGATGATGGTCCGTGCAGTGTTCGCAGCATGTATCGTGCTCATCGGGTTCACTCATGTGGAGTTGGTTAGTGCGGAGGATATCGCGCGGCTCCAGGCTGGGGTGGTCAAGGTTACTGCCAAACCACCACAAGGAACGACAAACGTCGGCACTGGGTTCATTGTTCGCGTGGACAAGGATGCGGCCTATATCGTGACGGCGGCTCATGTGGTGGCCGGAGACCAACAACCCAAAGTGGAATTCTTCACCAAGCGAAACATGCCGGTGATGGCTGAGGTGCTGGGGTTGGAAGGTGATGATGAGGTGAGAGGCTTGGCGTTGTTGGTCGTAAAGGGAGCGGAGAATATTCCGAAAGGTCTTACCTCGTTGTCGCTTGTCGGAGCTGCGCGACTGACGGGCGGCGAAGATATCCTGGTGATTGGCTTCCCTCGCAATGCTGGGCCTTGGGCGATCGTGAAAGGCAATATCTCATCGCGGCAAGGGCGAGACATCTTCTTTTCTCCTTCCGTCGAGTCAGGCCATTCCGGTGGGCCGATCTTTCAAGGCGGGAAGGTTGTTGGTGTCGTCGGTTCGGGAGGCCAGTCAGTCGGTCGAGGCGTTACGGTTGGCAGTGTCGAGGACTACATTGAGGGTTTTGGAATCACGGCCCAAGAAAGCACGGACAGCTCATCGTCGATGGCTTCTGCACCCTCACCCCCGCCAGCTGCATCGGCCAAGCCAAAGCCTCGGCAAGAGACGCAGGCCAGCGAGATCACCGGCAAGGATGGCGCGCCGATGGTGCTGGTACCGGCGGGCGAATTCTGGATGGGCTCCCCTGACGGGGAAGGGGCCCAAGACGAACACCCTCGTCACCGCGTGTCGCTCAGCGCGTTCTATCTGGACCAGTACGAGGTGACGAACCGCCGATTCCAGCAGTTTGTTCAGCAAACCAGCTATCGGACCACGGCGGAGCAGAAGGGGCACGCACATACGCAGACTTCAGCTGGCAAATTTGAGAGAGCCAGCGGGGCTCAGTGGCGGAAGCCGGAGGGCAGCGCGACGGTGTTTGATTCTGGCCGGGCGGACCATCCCGTAGTCTCTGTCTCGTGGGACGATGCACAAGCCTATTGTGGATGGGCGGGGAAGCGCCTGCCCACAGAAGCGGAGTTCGAGTACGCGACACGAGCCGGTACCGAGACGAAGTACTGGTGGGGAAATGGTAGCCCCGGTTCCCGTCGCGTTGCCAACATTGGCGATGAGTCAGCCAAACGACAGTTTTCGGATTTGACCATTATGACAGGATATGACGATGGGCATGTCCGCACGGCGCCGGTGGGCTCGTTCGACGCCAATCCGTTCGGCCTGCATGACATGATCGGGAATGTCTTCGAATGGACCGCCGATTGGTACGACGCGAACTATTACGGCAAGAGTCCGGAGCGCAATCCCAAAGGGCCTTCGACCGGCGAAGATCGCGTGGTCCGTGGCGGGTCCTGGATCAGTGGACCGGTGTCTGTACGATCTGCGCACCGGGGCATGGTCGGCCCGGCGAATCGGGGCGATAGTTTCGGGTTTCGTTGCGCCCAGGACGTTCCGAAGTAACCTTTACGCTTTGACCCTGTTTCCTTTTCTCCGATTCTTGGGTTTTTCTCCGGGCTGAGAGATGAATGAAACCTGGTATTGGGTTCTCTATCCTATGACGATAATCCGTTCGCCCCGAGTCCTTCGGTTGACTCAGGACGGGCTTGTCGAAGGGCGTAGGGTTTCGCGTAGCTCTGATCGTGGTTCGACAGGCTGCTATGTGGATGTCAAGTGGCCGATAGAGGAGTCCTCTTTCGGTTATCATCTGCGTGTCCTTTCAGCCCAAAGAGAGACTGGCTGCTATGCGTGGCACGGCACACGGCCGTCACACTGACTTGGAATGCG
>PHGD01000036.1 GCA_011090425.1 Nitrospira sp. LK70
TAGCCGCTTCTACCATCTGGACACCTGTTTCTGTCCCTTGAGCGGGGGCGATCTCCTCTATTTCCCCGCCGCGTTTGATACCTATGGCCAGGCGGCGATTGCAGAACGTGTTCCGGACAAGCAGCGTCTCACCGTTCCTGAAGCTGAAGCCTTGAAGTTCGCCTGCAACGCCGTCTGTGTCGGGAAACACGTCGTCCTCCCTGTCGGCTGTCCCTCCACTCAAGCGTGGCTCCGCAGAAGAGGGTATGAAACCCACCCGGTTCAGCTCGATGAATTCATGAAATCCGGTGGGTCGGCCAAGTGCCTCACGTTGGCGCTGGACTAGCATCTGTCAATAGAGGCGATATGGAAGGCTAGGGTTGAGCTTCCCGAGCCTTGAGGCAATCCTGAACGTATCGCTGATCGGCCGACCCCTTGACCGTGTTCGGTTCCAAGTCGAACAGAAACGCCTGCACTCTGGGATCATCAAATTTGCAGAGATTGCTGAGTCCGAAGAGGCGAAAGACCTCCCCCTGTGATCGGGATGCCTGGATGAAGAACGGGACCAGACCGTTGAGGCCATGACTGAGTCTCTGCGTTGGGAAGCCGTACATATGAAAATCGTACAATCGAAGGTTGCTCCGTTCGGCTGGAGAGATGTTTTCCACTGCTCGTAAGAACGCGACCCAGTCTTCAACGCCTAATTCTCGCCCCAGGACTGCAAAAGGATCGCTGACTTTGGGAGTTGCACTCAAACGGGTCTGCGATCTTCCGGACGGGAGTTCAAACTCTTCATACCAGTAGCCGCTCCATGTGACATGGAATAAGCGGTCGATTTGATTAACGCCTCGTTCCGTGGCCACCCACACCGTTTTCGTGAAAGGATCGTCCCGCCGGTCAACCTCGATTTGGCGGTGATCGACTGAAGTTTCTGCCGCTTGCGCAACGCTTGTATCACAATCCCCTCGGCCTTGCCGTCATCGCCTTCACCGAATTCTGCGGTCACGAACCAGACCTGCGACCCTATAATACCAACGGTCCTAAATATTGACCTATGTGAGACAAGGCCAGTCTCTTGAAGCGATGGATTTGATGAGGCTTTTGGTGACGGTCAGGGTATTCCATGCCATGCAGCAGGCGTTCACGATATCGTCGTAGGTGTCGAATATCCTTCCGGCCAGATAGTTCTGGCGCAGATATTCCCAGATATTTTCCTGCGCGTTGAGTTCGGGACTGTAGGGCGGCAGGCGCAAAAGAGTGATGTTGGCAGGCACGATGAGTTTATCGCCCTGCCTGTGCCAGCCTGCGCCGTCGATGACGATGACGGCATGGGCCTTCTTTGCCACATGGCGGCTGATTGCTTCGAGATGGCGAGTCATGGCAGGGATGTTCGCATCCGGCATGATGATGGCGACACCCGTATCCCGTGCCGGGCAGACTGCGCCGAAAATGTACGCGCAGTCGTATCTCTGATCCAGCTTCATGCGCGGCCGTGAACCGCGTCTGGCCCAGATGCGCGTCAGCGTGCCTTTCTGGCCGACCCTCGCTTCGTCCTGGAACCAGAGTTCGATGGCTGTTCCTTCCGCATGTCGGGGGAGGACTTCCGCGACTTTCGCCGTGAAGTTTTTTTAAAATCCTCCAGCCGCGCGGGATCGGATTCCCGATGGACGGGGCGCACGGACATATGGCTGTATCCGAGGCGCCTGAGAAGCTTGCCCACGCTGCGCTCGTGATAGGCTACGCCGCATTCGGTTTTCAGCCATCCCTTCAGGTCGATCCGTCGCCAGCGCACAAGTCCATCCCGTTCAGGATCGGGGCCGGCCTCGACGACAGCGAAGAACTTCTTCCTGTCGGCTTCCCCAATCTTCCACGCGCGTCCGGAACGCGGGCGGTCGCGCAATCCCTCCACCCCTTCCTCGTTAAACCGATGCACCCAGTCCCGCAGCGTTTGACGCTCCATCCCGGACAGGTGCGCCGCCTGCCCGCGGTTCATCCCCGAGAGTCCAGTCGCAATCGCCAGCAGCCTTGCCGCCACCCGACCGCTCTGCTCCTTTCGCGCCAGACGGCGTAACTCCTTGACGTCCATCCTTCTGGTAATAACAATGCCCTCCATAGTCCCTCCTGTGTCCATGCACAAGAGAATCACATTCGCCCGGTCTTGGGAGTCAAAAAATAGGACCGTTGGTATTACTGAGTCCGCCAGACCATCCTGGTGGCACTTGCTGGCCGAATGCTACGAGATGCCCGCTGGACACAGGAAGATCGAATGGACTGAGCGAACTCACCTTGTCATCAAATGAGAGCGTGCTGATTCCATACGGGATGGTCAGGTCGGCCGAGTCGAACGCTGGCACAAATGCGCGTGGAAACTTGGTGGTGACGTCGACCGTGATCAGCCAAATCTGTCCTGTATTGGAGGAGGGATTCGTCACGGTGTAGTTGTAGCTGTAAATCTGGCTCGTCGGGTCGAATGTCACGGCTGCTCGCGTTTGGACGCCCGTCAGCGTTGGTGTGGGAAGCAACCCAACGTCTGCCTGGACCATTCCACCAAGTAGACTGACAGTCCACATGACACTGATTGCAGTAACGACGACACTCAACCGGCGCCACAGCGATGAGCAGCCAAGGTTACTTAAAGCGTACGTGGTACGAACCTCCTGTGTCCGTGTGGCAGACCCTATATCCGACATTGTGGGCATCTAGAATTACTTGATACTGCTTGTCCGTTAAGCAGTTGATTGATCTGCCTCCGAGGTCCGTGGAATTGAAATCCGCATCTTTACCGGTGCGATGCGAGGCATGCGCACCACCCTCTGCATATCCTGCTGCCAGATCGAACTTGCCCCCTCGCGGGAGGCTTAAATCGTTTACGGATAGTCCTCGACCTGTCACTTGAAAATAGTCTTGGGCAATTCCAAGAACTCCTGAGACCGCATCACTGGTACCTACAGCGCCCCTTTCATGAAGGGTCACCGAAGCAGGAGAACGGACGACTCGATAATTCTGGCCGGTCAGCGGCACGTCCCCCAACCCGTCAACTCCGATGGCTTCGGTAAAATTGAAGTTGCACCCGGTAATGCAGACCCACCCGGGCGGCGGAATGATAAATCCAGTAACTAAAATGCGTCCGGCAAACTGCGGTATTCGGTGCAGAATGATGGCTACGCTACCGCTCGTCTGAGTATCAATGGCATGAGGGTCTGAATTCGAATCCGTGCAGGCGATGCAAACGAACCCATTCGCCTGACCCTGACTAAGATCGGTCAATGGAAATGTCCCCCCATGAGTATGACCGCCCTTGCTCCCCGGGTCGTTGCCTGGAGGGTTTAACCCATCCTTCACTCGGCAGTCGAGCAGATTACCGGTGAAGGAATCGTAGCAGGAAAAGATGTGAAAATATTCCGTCACCGTCGGATTAATCGGCTGCACCTTCGAAGGGATAATACCTTGCGAGAATGCCTGCCCCTCAAACAATAAAACGCTCATGAACAAAGCCCCAATCAACTTGTGCATGGCAGCGTCTCCTTCTGCTCAGCAACCGGAGGACTCAACAAAGATCTCTCTGTGGCGGCAGAGCAACAGGCGTTCCGCACGAGCTTCTCATGCCACAGCGGGTTGCCAAACAGCACAAGCTGGCGTCGTACAAATAGATGCAATTGCAAACGATCTTAGGGCCGAATAGCTCTGAGAAGGAGTTACCTGGTGTGCCCCTCACGTAAGAGGGACGATATTATTTCTTGTTTTTGCCCATAGAAATGAGATTCGCGAATGGGATTGTTGTCGCTTTATTTCTTCCGAAAGAGAAATGCTCCGTACATGCCGGCAATCGCAATCGTGACGAGTTCAATCGTCAGGAGCATGCGGCTCACGACGGCTTCCGGGGCTGGAGGAGAGAGGATGAAATACATCCCGAGAAACTCCGGTGTCTGCGTCGGTGGAGTCTCCCATGGAGGAAACAATAGGGCCAGAATCAGAGCGATGACCATCCCGTAGAGCACCGTGAGATTGAGCTGGTGCTGTGTCGACGTAGTGGGGAGCGGAGAAGCAGGCGGGCTATCCGATCGACCGTCGAGGCGTCGACCACATTGGGTACAGAAACGATTGATCTCCGGTTGTGACAGGCTACAGGCAGGACAGATTTGCATAATCGGACCAAGAAAAGATCACAGCGTAGAGAGATTACAGGAAAGCAATGTGTTTTCCCAGTACCACTCCCGTCCACATGGATCAATCCACCTTCGTTGACAGGTACTCGCTCGCTTCCTATATAATCCGCCCTCCTGAATGGATGGGTGATAATTTCGCCATGAGGCTGCATCGCGTATGCCAACCACGGTCAACAAGATCGGCGTTATTGGAGCCGGTGCATGGGGCACTGCCCTGGCAAAACATCTGGCCGAGAAGGGTCTGGAGGTTCGCCTCTGGGCCCATGAGCACGACGTCGTCGACGTCATCAATTCCTCACACGAAAACCCGATCTTCCTCAAAGACGTCCCTCTTCCTCCAGGTTTGAGGGCCACCTCTTCACTTACTGAAGCGGTAAAGAGTTGCGACGGGATTTTGTTTGCTGCACCTTCGCATTTCATCCGATCTCTGTTGCATCAGTTGACACCCTGTCTATCCGATCCCATACCGTTGATTTGTGCAACGAAGGGTATAGAGGAAAACACGGCCAAGCTGATGACAGAGGTCATGGAGGACGAGTTGCCACCGTCGATGCATCGCTCTCTCATGGTGCTCTCAGGACCCAGTTTCGCGTCAGAATTCAGTGCCGGTAAACCCACGGCCGTGTGTTTGGCCGGCACCGATGAGCAGTTGGTGCGGTGGTTTCAGCGCGTATTAATGACGCCCGTATTTCGGGTGTACGCGGACACAGACGTCATCGGCGTTCAACTCGGCGGGGCCTTAAAGAATGTCATGGCGCTGGCTGCCGGTGTGATCGACGGTCTGGACCTTGGGCTCAATGCCCGCGCGGCGCTCATCACCCGAGGCCTGGCTGAAATCATCCGACTGGGCGTGGCAATGGGAGCCGATCCTCGCACATTCTACGGACTTTCCGGAATCGGCGACCTTGTACTGACCTGCACCGGCACACTGAGCCGAAACCATTCGGTAGGCGTTCGGCTCGGCAAGGGAGAAAAGTTGGAGACGATATTGGCCGGAATGCAGGCTGTCGCAGAAGGCGTCCGGACAAGCCGTGCAGCTCTCACGCTGGCCCGCCGCTACCAGGTCGATATGCCGATCATACAAGAAATCAACGCCGTGCTGTATGACGACAAATCTTGTAGACAGGCCGTCCGTGATTTGATGGAACGGGATGCCAAATCAGAGAAAGGACGGACATGAATCCGGAAGGACTCGAACGGCTGTTACAACAGGTCCGTCAAGGACATGTGACGGTGCAACAGGCGCTTCAGCGCTTACGGTCACTGCCTTTTGAGGATCTGGGCTTTGCCTCGCTCGATCATCATCGGTCGTTACGACAGGGGTTCCCCGAGGTGGTCTTGTGTGAAGGAAAAACCCCGGCGCAGGTCGTCGCCATCGCGCGAGCACTCATCAAGAAAGAGGGGCCGTTTCTGGCGACTCGCGCCGATCCATCGGTCGCACGTGCCATTCGCCGTCTGGATCGGCGTGCACAGTACTATCACGATGCACGCATTGTGGCGATTCACCCGTCCAAGCAGAAACACCATGGGCATATACTCGTGGTCACAGCTGGAACTGCGGACGTCCCCGTAGCGGAAGAAGCCCGTGTGACCGCAGAAGTGATGGGAAGTCACGTCGAACGGCTGTATGATGTCGGTGTCGCCGGCATCCACCGGTTGCTCGGAAAGAAAGATCGGCTGTTTGAGGCACAGGTCGTGATCGTCGCTGCAGGGATGGACGGCGTCCTGCCGAGTGTGGTGGGGGGCTTGGTCCACTGCCCCGTCATTGCCGTACCGACCAGCCGAGGCTATGGTGCGAGTTTCGGCGGAGTCGCTGCGCTGCTGACCATGCTCAATTCCTGCGCGGCGGGTGTGGGAGTGATGAACATCGACAACGGATTTGGTGCGGCCTGCCTCGCGCACCGGATCAATAGATTAAGCTCCACGCACGATGAGCGGGAAATGCGCGACAGGCGAGAAAGGTAAGATACTGAACCCGCACAGGCTCCCGCATTTCCCGCCAGACGCACCCGTCCCGTGCGTCCCGCAGGGTTTCATTTCACTTCCAGCATGCCCCGCTTCGGCCAAGCGACCATCACGGTGCGTAACCCATTCTCTCCGTTTGCCAACAACTTTGTCCGCACTTCATACGAATAGGTGCCCACCTCGGCAAGTTGCTTGCGGTGATCCTGCCCATCCCAGGAAAGTTCGACGGCCACTGTCGATCGTTCCAGCTCCCTAGTTTCCGCTGGTGGGATGAGTAGAGGCTGTCGGTGCGTGAGGAATCGGAGCGAGGCCTTCGAAGGAGAGCTAATGAGCGATGTCACCTCAAGAATGAGGTCTCCTTTGACTTCTTTCGGAAGCTGCACCGTGACGGAAAACTGAAGAAGCCCGTCACCCAGAGTATAGGGTGTCGGCGCAATAGTGAGTCCGACAATTTTGAGCCCAGGCTCAGGCCTGGGAACGCGAGGGGGCTTCACCTTTGAGAGACTGTCTGCCGGGAAGAATGCAGCCAGACAGCCGCAAAGGACGAACAACAGGAGCAGGATTTTCCGAGGATGGCGGTCGTTCGAGGACTTCAATGAAAAACCAGAATCTACTTTCATGGGTGAAAATGGCGGGCTCGCCACGATGCACGGTGAATACGCTCAACACATTGCTAGGGGGATAACATAGCATCCCTGGGGTGTCAACGAAGCGTCGACAATGAACCATCGATTGCCGTTCGGCAATACGTTTGGGTAATATGTCCGGTCATTTTACCTGTGGCAAGTGAGGAACTCGTGGGCCTGCATTTACACTTTGATTGTTTCTCCGGCGTCAGTGGAGACATGGTCTTGGGCTCGCTGGTCAGCGCCGGACTCTCGTGGACAGACTTGATTAGCGGCCTCAAACGCCTACAACTCAACGGTTACCAACTGCGAAAGCGTGAGGTGCATCGTGGCGCGCTCCCGGCGATAAAGGTCGACGTGATCGTTCAACAGGGGTTTCAACGGCCGTTGCCCCTCTCTCGTATCCGAAAGATCCTTGCCGGCAGCCGGCTGCCTGAGCCGGTCAAGGAACGGAGTCGGTCGGTCTTCGATCGGCTGGCTGAGGCAGAAAGCCGTGCCCACCGAGTCGATATGAAGGAGGTTCACTTTCACGAAGTGGGGGTTGTGGATTCGTTTATCGATGTCGTCGGAGGCGTGCTCGGTTGCCATCTCTTGAACATCACCCGAGTCACATCGTCTCCCATCAATGTAGGGGCCGGTTCTGTTCAGACATCACACGGGCTCTTGCCTGTTCCTGGACCAGCTGTGGCGGAGCTGGCAAAGGGCATCCCGATCTATGCCGCCGGCCCGCGCTGCGAGCTCGCAACTCCTACCGGGGTTGCGCTGCTCCGGACATTGGCATCGGAATTCGGCCCTATGCCGGCCATGAAAAGTATGGCAATAGGATATGGGGCCGGCGACCACAATCCAGACGGGTGGCCTAATGCCTTGCGCGTGTTTATCGAGGAAGAGCCAGCATCCGAGGCACGTCAGACCGAGCGGGTGATGCAGATTGAGACGAATCTCGACGACCTCAGTCCACAGGCCTACGAATACCTCATGGAACAGCTCTTTCAAGTCGGTGCTGTTGATGTCGCGTTGGCTCCCGTCGTCATGAAGAAAAGTAGACCGGGAGTCGTGCTGAGCTGCCTGGCCACTGAAGATCGGACGGAGGCCGTCCTCGAAGTGCTCTTCCAGGAAACGACCACGCTTGGAGTACGTTTTCACGAGGTACGCCGAAGAGTCCTCCCTCGACGATTCATCCCTGTCACGACCAGAGGCGGAGTCGTTCGCATGAAAGTCGCAGAAGTCGGCGCCGGATGGGACAAAGCCGCCCCCGAATACGAGGACTGCAGGGCCATCGCAAAACGAACCGGTCGCCCCCTCAAGACGGTGATGGAAGAAGCACTACTGGCTTATCGACGAGGATTCCCGAAGCACGGAACGGCACGTGTGCGAGGCGGGACGTGACCGTTCTGTACTACATACTCCTCTTTGTCGTTTCCGTTGCGGTCACGCTCGGTGGGTGCGCACTCTTTACCAATGCCATTGAATGGCTGGGCAAGCGGCGGGGTATCTCCGAGGGTGCCATAGGCAGCATCTTTGCCGCAATCGGCACAACCTTGCCCGAAACCTCCATCCCGCTCATTGCGATTTTCTTCGGGGAAAGCAGGGAAGAGGTTGAAGTCGGTTTGGGCGCCATCTTAGGGGCGCCGTTCATGCTCAGCACGCTGGTGTTGCCCATATTGGCCGTTCTGCTGTTGCTCTATGCCCGAGCCGGCAAGCGGACTCCACGATTTCATCTCAACTATCGGGAAGTGCTGACGGACCTTACGTTTTTTATGATCGGATACTTTATCGCCTTGGGTTGCGCCTTCGTGCCCTCCAGGCTCATCCACCTCATCGCGGCGGTCATATTGATCTGTTTGTATCTCTACTACATGAAGCTCAAATTCGCACCGACCGACGGCGAAGAAGGGGGTGAGTTGGAGCCGCTGATTTTCAACAAGGGCGCCGCCATCCCGTCGTATGCAATGATCGTGCTTCAGGCCCTCTTGGGTTTAGGCGGATTGATAGTCGGCGCCCATTTGTTTGTCATGGCTGCGGAATCGATGGCCGGCTTATTCGCCATGTCGCCGTTGATTTTGGCGCTGCTGATCGCGCCGCTCGCCACCGAACTGCCGGAGATGTCCAACAGCTTTCTCTGGCTCTACCGCAAGAAAGACCGGCTCGCCGTGGCCAATGTCACAGGGGCCATGGTTTTCCAAGGCACCTTGCCGGTCACTCTGGGGTTGATCGGAACCGAATGGTCGATTGCACCATCGGCATTGACCACCATGATCTTGGCCGTGCAGGCGGTGGGGCTCTGCCTCTTGCAGATTCTGATAGGCGGTCAGTGGCGGCCGTGGCTACTCGCCGCCGGGGCTCTGTTCTATGTCGGCTATACGGTGCATCTCTATGTCAACTGAATCGCGATCACCTCGCACACGTTCCTCATCCCCCCGCCTCCCCTTGCTGGGAATCACCATGGGAGACCCAGCCGGCATCGGCCCGGAAGTGATCGCCAAGGCTCTATCTGGAGCTCGCCTGCACAATGTTTGCCGACCGATCATCATTGGATCGCTGCCTGTAATGGAGCGAACGATCAAGGCACTGAAGCTCAAGCAGAGGGTCCTCCCTGTTGACGGTCATGAAACAATGATGCCGCAAAGAGGAACGGTGGCCGTGCTGGACCCGCTGGAGACACCACTGGGAACGTTCAAGCCTGGCATCGCGGCAGCAGAGACCGGTGCCGCTTCGGTCGCCTTTATCAAGAAGGCTGTCGAACTGGCTCAGCTCGGCTGTATCGAGGGAATGGTGACGGCGCCCATCAACAAAGAAGCCATCAATATGGCCGGCTGCCGGTACCCAGGACATACCGAGCTTTTGGCCGATCTCACGCAAGCGACTGAGTCAGGCATGATGATCGTGGGCGGGCCGTTACGCATCATGTTCGTCACGACACATGTCGCGATCAAAGATCTCTCGTTGCTGCTGACCCAAGCAAAGATTGAAAAGGCGATCCGCTTGGCCCAATCGGCGCTGACGACCTGGTTCGGCATCAAGCGCCCCAGGATAGGAGTGGCAGCCCTCAATCCCCATGCCGGTGAGCATGGATTGTTCGGCGATGAGGAAGTCCGCGTGATTCTTCCAGCCGCTCGTGCGGCCCAGCAGCAAGGCATCCTGGCGAGTGATCCTCTGCCGGCTGACACCCTATTTGGAAAAGCCGCGAAAGGGTCATTTGACGGCGTCGTCGCCCTCTACCATGATCAGGGCCTCATTCCTCTGAAACTTGTCGCCTTCGGCACCTGCGTTAATCTCACCGTGGGCCTGCCTATCATCCGCACCTCAGTGGATCATGGAACAGCTTTTGATATCGTCGGGAAGGACGTCGCCGATCCCGGAAGTCTGATTGAGGCCGTCAAGCTGGCTGCCAGGATTACTCAGACTATAATGGCGACAACTCCAGCCAAGAAGGGACGGGTCGGACGTGTCGCCTGATAGGTCGAAGGGGCTTACCGTGATCCGGCAGCAGCTTGATGAATTGGAGATTCTCGAGAAACAGACATTTCAAGATCTGAACACCGTTGCCGGAACGGAACGAGTGGCAAAATGGAAAGAGCGCACCGTAGCGCTTATCAGCGATACCGTTGGCCATCTGGAAGGACAGGCCTTCACTCGTATCCAACCGGGACCGTCGTTCACCAATGATCTGGTCGAAGAGTTTACGGATCTCGTGGAATGTTATCGCTCGCCGCTGACAATACTAGCCAAACGATTGTCTCAGGCTCCCCCAACCGGGAGTTGAGGGTGGACCCCCTGCCCCCTGTCGCGATCAAACGTCTTGGACAGAATTTCCTCATCGACCCCAATATTGTCCGTAAGATCATCGCGCTGGCTGAGCTGACCCCGACCGACACCGTTTTGGAAATCGGGCCAGGGCGCGGCATCCTCACAGAAGCGCTTTGTCGCGCGACCGGCTACGTGACGGCGATTGAGGTCGATCCACGGCTCCATGCTTACCTGACTGAACGACAGCCTCAGTTTTCGAACCTCACGCTCATCCTCGACGATGCAATGGCCTATCCGATCGAACACCTGCCGCCTGGCACCGTCGTCGTCGCCAATCTTCCCTATTATTTGTCCACTCCCCTCCTTTTCCGGTTCCTCGATCAGCACCATCGTTTTCCGCGCATGGTCCTGATGCTGCAAAAAGAGGTCGCAGAACGCTTGACGGCAAAGCCGGGCAGCTCCGAGTACGGCCTGCTCTCAGTCATGGCGCAGTATGCGGCAGAGATCACGAAACAGTTCCGAGTCTCCGCCCAGTGTTTTAGGCCAAGACCGGAAGTCGGCTCCGCCGTGGTCCTGATAAAGACCAAGCCTCAGAGAGCACTGAACCAGGAGGAAGAACCCAAATTCGCGGCGCTCGTGAAGGCCGCCTTTGCACACCGCCGAAAAACGCTGGTCAATTCGCTGAAAGATGAAGGGTACGATCAGAAGCTGGCGACAGCAGCATTGAAGGTCCTCAATCTCTCTCTTTCCACCCGTGCGGAAGTCCTCTCCATCGAGCAGCTTATCGAACTGAGTCGCCACATCTAGGGGACAGGCTTCTCAAGTCTCCACCAATAACAAGTGCCGCCATGGGACAAGCTGGCGGCAGACGGGATCTGAATCGATCTGAGATCGTGCACAGGCGAACCAGCGACGGTTAAGAAAGCATATTGTGCGGGCTCGGTAAGCTACATGGGCCGCATGTGGATTTTGAAAATGACACGACGGCTCTTATCACGGTCCAGCTGTCCGGCATCGTTGTGTAGAAGGTTCTGCTTTCCTCGCCCGTTCGCTGTGGCTTTTTGTAAGAAGCATTCATAGGCCCAAGGAAGCTTCTCGCGAATGACTTCCAGGCTTTTAGCCAACACAGCAAAAGAGCGATCCTGACTGAGCCTCAGATTGCGTATATCGTCGCCCAGATCGTCGGTGTACCCTTCAATGACAAATGCTTCCACTTCTTGACCACCTGATTGACAAGTGATTGAGGCGTAATGCGGCATGGCCTCGGACAGGAAGACTTGGGCAGCAGGGAGCAATGTGCTCTTCCCGAACTCAAAGTTGATCGCCGTATCCGGCACCGTGATTGTATAGACGTTCGGGCTTCTGGCTTCCAGCGGTGGATGAAGTGGATCAGGTCTCGGTGTCACGTCCGTCGGTACGGCACGGCTCCTGTTTGGGTCGGCCTTTCTGTCTTGGACTCGAGTCACATAGGTCACGAGCAAGAGAACGAAGATGACGGCGAGCGAGGTCATGAGATCTGCAACCCCGCTCGTTACCACAGCAGAACTATCACGCCCGTCCTGTGAGAAGCTCGACTTCATCCCCTTCGTTCCCTCCGCACCATTCCTGGATCACGATCATTATTCACCGGAGGTCCAGGTTCAGTCGTCGCAGCCGTACTGCTCCTGAGTTCTTGAAACATCGTTTCGATCTCTGAGTGAGACAGCTGCACCGGGGAGGATCGCTCTTTAATCGAGTTCTTGAGATCGTGAATGGCTTCCAGCAAGGGATTCATCAGCGGCCTTAACGCCCGCTGGACTTCGCGGCCGATCTCTCCGGGCAAATCATCAAATTTCATGGGTGAATGTTTGGAATTCAGAGCCGTAAGCGCCTGGGAGGCAGAGTTCAGCGCCGCGACGGTTGATCCCAGACGCTGCTGCACGACCTCTACAAGCTGATGCGTGGTATCGTTCCGGATGGGACTGACCATGGCTGTTGAAGATCCGTTCGGCAATGGGGAAACACGGACAGATTGATCGGTAGCTTTTTGAGGAAACATTTCGTCCAGAAGGGCAATGCACTCCCGATGTCGGTTGTCCAGCCGATGCCAGAGGGAATTTTCGAGGAGCGTGAAGGCATTGGCACAGGCCAAGCCGACGATGGATGTGACGAATTTTCCGGAGAGCCCATTGATAAGTCCCTGGATTCCGTCGATCTCCGACCCGTTCGCATGGAGCTTGCTGAGGCCGATCAAAATCGCGATGAAGGTGAACATCAAACCCATGCCCGTCATGAAGGCGGGAAGCTGCCTGTAAAAACGGATATTGAGCTGGGCGGCGCAGAGAGATTCGAACGAGAAAAACTCGCTTGCGGAGCGCTGGCTGTGGACTGTCGGCTCAAGAAACCAGGCAGATTGCTCTACCGCAAGAGTTTTGCGGTATGAGAGCCAGTCTCGGACAAAAGCCTGCTCCGACCGTACCGCACGATCGAGTGCTTGCAGGTCATCAAGATCGCGTCGCGTTTCCGCCGACTCACCATGACGCGCACGCCTTTTCGCCAAGGCCGGAATGACAAGCCAGTCTTTGGACGCCTGTTGACGGGCCGACACCAGCGGCGCAACGATTGCCTGGAACCGTGAAAGGGTCCGTCGAATTTGCACCAGACCTCGAATGAGCACCGCACCATGCCAAAGACAAAGGATGAGGATAGTCGCAGCGCCGATCCAGCTGAGCATGGGACTTTGAAGCCCGCCGACAACCCTCGCGTCGCGACTGAGCAGTTCCCAAAGAGCGGTAACCGGATCTAATTCGTGCATCGGACGGACCTCGCTGAGGACCCAACCGCCGGTCTCAAAAAACAAAACTCGATCATCTCCGTCAACTTCTGTGCCAGAGTGAATGGTGTCGATAATTGGCTCTGTACGGCCATGATCATGAGATGCCGCAAGAGCTACAAGGATATTGTTGCCGAGAAGGAGGCACATTCTGCAGGGATAGGCCTTCCCCTAAGATCGAAACAAAACTTGCCCTCAGGTCGATTGAAAGTGGGTTTTCGTGTTATGGTCTGATATGTCTTTTGATCTTGGGATCACCAGAAGGTAGCCCTAGAGAGATGGTTCCATGCCTTTAAGAACAGGGCTGCGACAGCTTACCAGAATTATCTGTGTGCTGTGCTCGGTAACGGGATGCGCAAGCGAATTCTCCTTTTTCAGCGCCTCCGGAGAGCCGCTTCTGATTTCACGCCGTGGATATACGTCAGACGAATGTACCCAAAAGGTTAAGGATGACGCTGCTCGCTTGGGCGTCACGTTACGATATGTTCACATCCGTGGCAGCGTCCTGGGTCGTTCGCTACTATGGCCCTTCGAACCGGGATACGCCTGTGAGGCTGCAATCGGCCCACCGCAGGGTCCAATCGGTGTCTACCCCGGCGACCTCCGTAGCATTTCTCAAGGCTCATGACTCAATTGTTCCTCTCCCACTTCCTTTCTCCATTTTGAATCCACACAACCCAGAGGCCGGTGCTGTGGCCCACGATCTTCGCCAAATCGCTGGATGGCCAGTTGACTGTTTTGCTTGCTGCTGCAGTGTCTCATCAGCCGGTGAGCGTGCATCCCTCCCAACAGCAGGCTGCGGAAAAACTCGATTTGCGTGCTTCGATATGCTCAGCACGAACGAAAAACCTCAGCAAATGCAATGACCGCTCCGTTCGTCCTGAGGCTCTCGAAGGAGGAACGGAGGGTTTTTCCGCAGCCTGATAGAGCCTCGGTGAAGCTCAAAACGGAAGACCGTGCTTCGACGATTCGCTTGTTGATTCAGAGGCTTTGGCTATACTTATCATGTGTGTGGAACAGTGGTCGGGAGTGGCAGGGAGAAAGCATTGGCTCGGAGCGCGATGATCAAGGTCCTGTTGGTCGAAGACAACGATGTCGATGCCCGGCTGACTCAAGATATTCTGTTGGAATGTGACCTGGAAGTATTCGAGATCATCCGCGTGACCCGCTTGAGCGATGCCTTTGCACGTCTGGCTCGGGCACATTTTGACGCGGTCCTTCTCGATTTGTCGCTCCCCGACGGTTACGGAATCTCAACCTTGCGTCAACTGCAAGCCGCGAACGTGAGGGTGGCCATCATCGTGCTGAGCGGACTCAATGACCAAACGCTCGCGTTACAAGCAGTCCAGAACGGGGCGCAGGACTATCTCGTTAAAGGAGAGGGTCAATCGGAGCTATTGATCCGTTCAATCCGCTATGCCATAGAACGGAAACGGGCTGAGGAGCACCTGACCTACCTTGCCCAATATGATCAGCTGACGTGCCTTGTAAACCGCACGTTGTTTCGTGATCGCCTTATTCAAGCGATGGCGCGCAGCAAACGGCTCCAACAGCCTCTCGGTCTCATGCTGCTTGACCTCGATCAATTCAAACCGGTGAACGATACCATGGGCCACGATGTCGGTGATCAGGTTTTGAAGGCCGTTGCGGAACGACTTCAACAGTGTGTGCGTGAAGTGGACACGGTCGCCCGCATGGGAGGAGATGAGTTCACGATTATCCTTGAGGGCCTGACGTGCGAAGAAGACATCACGCTTGTCGCACAGCGAATCACCAAGTTATTGGCGGAACCATTCCACCTTGGTCGGCACAAGGCGTTGATCGGAGTCAGTATCGGGATTACTGTCTACCCGACCGATGATCACGAGGTCGATGAGCTCCTGAAGCATGCCGATGCCGCGATGTATAAGGCCAAACAGCAAGGGGGAAGCTCCTTTCAGTTCCACATCCCCGATGATTCGTCTTCCTCCACCCGCTTGAGTTAACGATCATCTACCGTTCGGGCGACTCTTGGCCGTATCATCGTCCGATCTGAGCAAGCGGTCGATCGGAGACTGAATACGGACCCATGAGATTCGGCTCGAGTCGATTCATGGTCGGTAGGGCCGATGGCGCAGGGTTGGGATGCGAATCGGGTGTCAGGAGGATGCCCCAATGCTGATTGTTCCGGCAGACATTATCGACAATCAACCCTTCGGCCTGCTGGAACAAGAGAATGCCGCTCAGCATGTTTTCTTCACATAGATTCCTAACCAATTCCGGGCGACTGCCCGAATCCCTGACCGCGATGCCGAAATGGTGATTCTCAACACAGCGATTGTCTGCCACTCGCGGTTGAGCACCCGCAAAGACGAAAATGCCCGACTCTCGATTGCGGCACACTTCGTTGTCGGTAAATGCGACCCGACATTCTGGTCCATACAAGACCACTCCCGACAAGATTCCTTCCAGCGCTCGGCATTGGGTGATGATGCATGTGGAGTTGAGTATATTGAGAGCCGAATGTTGATCGCTGCCGACATAGCGGAACGTGATGCCGGTAATCCACCCTTCCGGCACCTCCTGTAGATAGAGCGGGCCGCCACGCCGGCAGAAGATTTGAACCCTATCTCGTCCGGCACCGACAAGCCGAACCGGTCGTTGAGTGACGACCAGCTTATCCTCATAAATACCAGGACGGACATAGACCTGGTCCGATTCACCGACATCCTTCAGCGCTGCGCTTGGAGTTCGATAACAGCGCAGATCAACGCGATCGACAACCAATGTTCGTCCACCCAAGGGGTTGGCTGGAATGGCCTCTTCACTCACGATGCTCTCCTCAGGAGATATTTATCGCTTTCGTTACGACCTTGGCGGGGAGCGAGCTCATTGAAGACTGAATTCGTGGATGAGAGAATTCGAACCACTTTGTACAAATCTGTGTCTTCCTCTACACGTCCCTGAGGCTGATTGAGACCGACGGGTTTTGGAATCGAGCAAGATTCTATTTTTTCAACGGTTCTCGTACATGAATGGTCATTGCTCTGGCATACCGATTGCGTATGTAAGCCTTTCGACTGTCATATAAGAAGATGGAGGCTCGTTATGCTCCGCAAATGTATCAGAATTCTGATCGCCCTATTTATTTTTTTTCCGGTTGGCCAGTCCTCGGCCGCCCCTACTCAACGGCAGGACACGACCCGCCGATTATACGATCGCGTCATGGATGAATTTAAGCACCGCGACTATGAGGCAGCGATGGCAGGTTTCCGACTCTTCATCGAGCTGCATAGCCAATCCGCCTTGGCAGCCAATGCTCAATATTGGATCGGAGAATGTCAATACCGGATGAGGCGATATCGAGACGCGCTCAAGTCGTTCTATGAAGTCGTGTCCAATTACCCGCTCAGCCCTAAATCGGCGGCTTCGACGCTGAAGCTCGGTCAGACATACACGAAACTGGGCGATCACGAGACGGCGCGACTCATGTTCGACCGAGTTGTGGATCAATACCCGGATAGCCCGGAAGCAGAAGTCGCTCGCAAAGTCATCGAGCCTATCCCAAGTGCCGAAGCCTCGACAATTCAATCGCCATAGGAACCCACATGTTCGATTACACCGACTCCGCCCTCGTCACTCCTCTGCAGTAATCCCCAATTGAACGGCGAGATCTGGTAACGAATAGTTCTTCTTCGACGACAGCTTCGTCAGCTTGATCCTCGCCGCCTCGAGCACCGACTCGATGACGTGCTGCCGTTCAATCTGATGAGGTTGGGAAGATTCATGCTCGATCTGCACGACCTGTTCGACGCGGCACGACCCGGGATGGACCAAGACGAAATCGACTCGTTTGAGTGCGATCTGGCGCAAAACATCGGAACGCACCTTTGCCGCCGCTTCGACCTCGACGAAGGACCAGAGCGGCACCTGACTAAACACGAGGTAGCGCTCCTCGACGGCCATTTGCAGGAGGCTATACAACGCGACCTCCTCTTCCGCGAGCAAGCGGGCAGAACCGATGGTGACACCGGAAGGAATGGCAAACGGCGATGCCTGTTTCTTTCTTCGACGGGCCCTCCTCAGATAGCCCCAAAGACCGATGCTCACTGCGATGACCGCACTGGCCAAAAGAATTTTCATCTTGTCTTACTTCCGCCTTTGCGCGAGCGCAGCCGTTCATACCACCGTGGACCGTTTGGGACAATACATCCCAACAGCCTTGGGGATGCCGCCCCCGTGATCGATGGGACGTTCCCGCATTGTTCCATAACGGTCTGATACGCCAAGACGGCAAAAGCCACTGATTCCAGAGCCTTACTGTCCCAACCGTGCGCCTCAAATGGTGTGACCGGCACTGGCGCAAAGATGGCAGCCAAATGTCCCATGATCGCCCGGTTCCGGACACCGCCCCCACCCACGATTACGTCATCGATCTCGCCCTTGATCCACCGCCTTGCAGTCCCAACCGCTTCGGCAGTCCAGCGGCTACAGGTGGCCAGAAGATCTTCGACCGATAACCGACGTGTTTGTTGCCAGCTGAGCAATTCTTCAAGCATCTTCTCGCCGAACGCCTCACGACCGGTCGATTTTGGAGGTGCCTGGGAAAGATACGGATGGGCGAGAAGTTTGGCGAGCAATCTTGAATCGATCCGGCCTTTGGCCGCCAATCGCCCCTCACGATCCATCGAGGCCCGGCCATGCGTGATGCGGGACATGAGCCCATCGAGCACCATATTTGCCGGCCCCGTATCGAACGCGACGAGTTCGTCGGAGCCTGATCCGCGGGGAAGGTAGGTGACGTTGCTGATTCCTCCAAGGTTTACGATGAGCCGGGCGCGGCGCGGATGCCGAAACAGCAGCGCGTGGGCTCCTGGGGTAAGCGGCGCCCCTTGTCCGCCGGCCGCAATGTCGCGTGGGCGAAAATTCGCCACTGTGGTAATCCCGGTGCGTTCGGCGATTACGGCCGGCTCAGCGATCTGAAGGGTGGAGCGTATGGCTCCGACACCTGTATCTTTGATACCATGAGGCAGATGGTGCACTGTTTGGCCGTGAGATCCGATCAGGTCTACATTTTCCGGAGATAATTGAGCCGACCGAATGACGCCTAAGGCGGCGTGGGCAAACCATTCGCCTAAGAGCGCATTCAGGTGGCAAATGTCCGTCACCGTTCCGGAGATCGATGCCGCGAGAATTTGCCGCTGCAGCGAGCGAGGGTATGGAAGCGAATGAAACGCGAGCATCCGGACGTGGAGACCTCCCTTCTGACGGACGATGGTGACTAACGCTGCATCGACTCCGTCCGCGGAAGTTCCTGACATCAATCCGACAACGTTCATATCCTGTATCCTTTCACCTGCCGCATGAATGCCCAGAGACCCACTGGTGTGCTACGCTAATCGAACTTTGGTGTGTGGTCAAGGATTCGTATGGACAGGGCCTGTGACCGGTAGCGCTCCCATGATCTCGTTGACACCATCATACGCGGATGATACCGTCCCCGCCGATGTTTCCGGTCAACCACGTGCGGAAGTTGCCTGTCGTCTCTTTCCTCACAACGCTGGTCGGCCTCCTTCTCCCCTTTGGCATCATTACGGAGGCTCGCGACCCGATTCCAGTCGTGGTCACGATTCCCGTCCTGAAAGATCTGGCGGAGCAGGTCGGCGGCTCTCATGTACGGGTCACTTCTTTGTTGAGCGGCTACGAAAACGAGCATACCTATTCACCCAAGCCCACCGATCTGGTCGCAGTCCGGAAGGCCAGGCTGTTGTTGGAAATCGGCATGGGACTAGAGGTCTGGGTTTCATCCCTGGTGAAGAACGCGGGAGACCAATCGTTACGTGTGATCACGACATCCCAAGGGGTAGAACTGATTCGAGACGACACTGATGCTCATGAAGGGACGCATCGTCAAGGGGAAGCCGGGAATCCGCATGTTTGGCTGGACCCTAAAAATGTCGCCATCATGCTGCGCCATATCACCCAAGCCTTCATTGAAGTGGACCCAAGTCATACGGCTGAATACCAGGCCAATCAAGCGGCCTACCTCCGACGGCTGGGTCAGGTGCAAGAGGAACTGATCGAGCGTACTCAGCGGCTATCCGACCGGCGTTTCATCGCCCATCATCCAGCATGGCCCTATTTGGCAAAACGATTCAGCTTTGACATCGTCGGCACGATTCAAACGCAGTCCGGCACAGAACCATCCGCCCTTCATCTACAGTCGCTCATTGAGAAGGTGAGAAAGGAGAAGATCAAGGTTGTCGTATCGGAGGTTCAACTCAGCCAGCGACTCCCGGAGCTACTGGCGAGGGAGACCAAGGCCCGCGTCGTCGTCTTGACGGCGATGCCGGGCGGTTTGGCGGGAACTGAGACCTACCTCGACATGCTTCGCTATGATGTGCTCCAATTGGCCGGTGCGTTGGAAACGACCTCGTAACCGCTCTCAGCTTGGCGCCGGAAGGAGCTTCAGATTCCGTGTCTGATCCCCGCGAAGCAATCATCCGTTTCGATCATGCCTCCTTCGGATTTCCCGGGCTCATCGCGCTCAAAGACATTTCGTTGACTATCTATGAGGGCGAGTTCGTCGGAGTCATCGGCCCAAACGGATCAGGCAAGACGACGCTTTGCCGCGCCGTACTGGGGCTTCTCGCTCCTGTAGAGGGCCATCTTCATATCTTCGACTGTGCCTGTGATGAGCTCCGCTGCCACCATCGCGCAAAAATCGGCTACCTCCCCCAGAAAGGTGTCGTCGATCGGAATTTTCCGGTGACGGTCCTTGAAACGGTGATGATGGGTCGTTACGGAGCGCTGGGCCTGTTCAAACGCCCAGGAAGGAAGGATCGTGACATCGCGCTGGAGGCACTGGCTCAGGTCGGAATGGAATCTCACAAAGACAATGCTCTCGGGCACCTGTCCGGCGGCCAACAACAGCGCGTCTTCATCGCGAGGGCCCTGGCCCAGCAACCCAAAGTCCTGATATTAGATGAACCGACGACCGGTCTGGATCTCACCACCCAACACAATGTTATTGAGCTAGTGCAACACCTTCACGACGAGCTCAAGCTAACGGTCCTGCTTATTACGCACGACATTAATATGATTCGCTCACGAGTGGATCGAATGGTTCTTCTCAAAACCAGACTTTTCGCTGCTGCCTCCCCTGCGGAGGTTCTCAAACCGGAGATTCTTCACCAGGTGTACGGCAAAGACCTTGTTATTACAGAGAACGATCTTGTCATCGTCGAAGATTACCACCATCACCACTAGGAATTGACCTCAGGCCATGTTGGATCTTCTCACCTATGACTTCATGCAACGCTCCCTTCTTGCCGCAGCGATGGTGGGTGGGCTCTGCTCCGTCATCGGGGTGTTCGTGGTATTGCGGGGGTTGGCATTCGTCGGCGCTGGGACGTCTCACGCCGCATTCGCGGGCGTGACACTCGGCTACTTGATGGGATGGCCGCCCTTGTTGCTCGCCATTGTGTTCGGACTTGCGACGGTCTGGATCACCGGATGGGTCGAAGAACGTGGCCGAATGAAACTGGACGTCTCAATCGGTATTCTCTATACGACGACCATGGCGCTGGCCATTCTCTTTATCGGATTGATGAAAACCTACAATGCCGAGGTATACGGATTCTTATTCGGCAGCGTTCTATCGGTCACTCCCGAAGAGCTACGCATCATTGGAGCGTTGAGTGTTCTCGTGTTGGGCCTCCTGCTCCTGTTTGCAAAAGAACTCTATTTCATCGCCTTCGACCAAGAGATGGCTGAAGCGTCCGGCGTACCGGCCCGTCAGATATTTTTTCTCCTCCTGACGTTGGTCGCCTTGACGGTGGTGGTCTCCCTGAAAACCGTCGGAGCGATCTTGGTCTTTGCCATGATCCTGATTCCGGCCTCGACCGCCTACCAACTCACCCATAGCCTCGCGGCACTGACCTTCTATTCCGCGGTAATCGGCATTCTGACCGCGGTAGCCGGTGTCCTGATGTCTGCTCTGTGGGATGTACCTTCCGGACCGGCTATTGTCTTACTGGCCACCACTCTATTTTTCATCTCGGTTTTCTTCTCGCCGAAACGTGTGCGACGGACGTGGCTCGTTCACCGTCGTTAGGTAACTGTGGATAGCAAGTTAGCTTGCTCCGCTTTCTTGATAATGCTATGTCTATGCTGGCGCTCCCCACCGATGGGAATCGGCGGTAGGTTCTCGTTGCTCCAAGTATAAGCGGATGCCGAAATCTATCAGTCAGTACCGACATGCGAGCGAAGCGGCCACATTCGAGAGGAGGAGTTTCATGCGAAGGCGGGACCTGCGAGCTGGATTGGTTGGATTGTTGGTCATCATTGCCGCAACAGTGATCTTCACTTCAAACAGCGTCTTGGCTGAAGGATTCGGGGGGATTGAAGCAGGAAAGTGGATAGTGGGTTATCGAGCAGGCTTCGCCCCGCTTACCCAACAGCTCACGGAGAATACCTCGACGTCAATAGGGCCACTGGTCAATTTTCAAGGTATGTACAGTCTCAATACCTGGTTTTTGGTCGGAATGATGCTTGAGTGGGAGCGGCACGGAGTCAGTGTAGAGCGAACTGACAGGGACTTGGGACATCAAGATACAGTATCTGTGCTTCCCACAATAGAACTACGTCCGGTGAAAGTAGGTCGGTTCACCCCGTATGTGAACATGAGCTTCGGCGTGAACATCAACAGTTTCGGTGAGGATACGGCTACTACCATCAGTCCCAGCAACAACTTCGCCTGGCGCTTAGGCTGGGGAGGCGATTACCGGTTCACTGAACGGTTCGCCTTCAACGTCGAATGGGCCTACAAACAAAACAACGGTCATGCGACCGTCAACGGAATCAGAAATGATGATTGGAATGCGTCCTCATTCGGCTTTCTCTTTGGCGGGAAGATGTTTTTCTAGCTTGGTACCGCTGGTATTGTGACCAACCTTTCTAGTGACTGCGGAAGGGTTGGCTACCCCCGAAAACAGTTCCTACCCCAGACGGCGATTTTTGCCCCGGCTCCACACCATGCCGGTCTGCTCCTTTGAGCTGAAGCCCAGTTTTTCATAAAAACCAGGACGCCTAGTACAGAGCCAAAAGAGCTCCACCCGCTTGAGGCGGGGGTGATTGAGAATGCGCTGCACGATCTCGGTCCCCACTCCCTGCCCCTGATACGCCTTGTCGACGATCACATCCCAGATCGTTGCACGGTAGATGAAGTCTGTGAGTACGCGGCCGAACCCGATCAGCTGATTGCCATCCCAGGCACACAGGGTTAGATCGGTATGGCGTAGCATGTCCTTCGCATCATCGAACGATCGGCTCTTGGCCCAAGGCGCCTGGTGAAACAGTTTGATGAGCTGACTTGCTTCGGGGAGTTCTTTAGACGAGTAGGTGACGGCGGACTTGAGGGTTGGAGGCATCTTATACTAGAGTATCTCCCGAATTGTCATGGAGTGTACGGGGAAACCGATGTCAACGCAAGTCCGAACCTGTCCAAAGTGTTCCCAGCTGATGTGGCTGAAACCGGATGAGTACGAGGTGCTCGACGATGAAACCGTTCGAGCGAAGTGCCCTCACTGTGGGAGCGCTACGCGCTTCAAACTTGTCACCGTTGGCCAGAACGCGTTGGGACCCAAGATGGGCCACTAGCCGCTTTCCTGAGTTTTCAGATGCGAGTTGTGAGTGACGGATTGAGCCTCCGAGAAACTAAGAACTACGCCCTCAGCGCTCACAACTGGTTCATGACATGCCGCCGCCCGCACCATCCAACTCGGGCTGATTGCCCGGAAGGATCTTCTGTAACGCAGCTCGATAGTCCTTGAGTCGCTTTTCATCCACTCGTCCGATCTCAATTTCCTTATCCCGCTGCATTCGTTCCAAGTGATCCAACGCCGAGAGAAGCGGCTGAACGGCCCCGAGGAGATTCCCGATTTCAAACGCCTCCAGAGATGACACCAACGATTCATTCAGCGACTTGTATGGGGTGCCGACACTCTGGCTTCGCGCACGTGACACGATGGTTTCATAGCCATCCACCGCCTCGAATGAAGGTTTCACTCCCGAGGGTAGCGAGCTCAAGTGGACAATGGGCGGAAGCTTAGCGGCATAGGACTTGAGATGGGACGTTAACCCTCCCACGGTATCAAGTACTTCGGTGGTCAGCATGCGTCCTCAGCAAGATGGAATTCTGCGGCTGATCCGCCCGCTCTACCATGGGTGGCGAGTATCAGCTCTTCAAACGCATTCGTCACCGTCTCCATATCACCAGGAATCGGCCTCGTGAATTCCTCCGCTTTACCCGTCGTTGGATGAACGAATCCCAGCGTCCTGGCATGGAGCATCACCCGAGGAATCACCACTTCATCGAGCGTACAGACCTTCCGTCCGCCGTACGTGTGATCCCCCAGAATGGGATGTCCCAAGGAAGCGAGGTGAACCCGAAGCTGGTGAGTCCGGCCTGTTCGGGGGTACAGCAGCACATGGGCAGCTGCTTTCCCATACCGCCGCCCCACCACATACTCCGTCACAGATTCCTTAGGACTGGTCGTTCTCGGCGAAAATTTCTTCCGATCTTTGATGTCCCGGCCGATAGCCAGTTCGATCACTCCTCGGCCTTTCTTGGGAACGCCCCAGACCAAGGCTTCGTACACCCTGGTAATGGTATGGTGCTTGAATTGTGCCGCAAGCGCGCGGTGCACCCTGTCGGTCTTGGTGATGACCATGACGCCGGATGTTTCCTTGTCCAGTCGATGGACGAGACCGGGCCTCTCCTTCCCGCCGATGGTCGAGATCGTGCCGCCCGAGGTTTGGAAATGATGGAGCAGCGCGTTCACCAGGGTTCCGGTCCAGTTCCCTGGAGCAGGATGGACGACGATGCCGGGCGGTTTATTCAAGACCAGCAGAGACTCATCCTCGAACAGCACGTCGAGAGGGATGGCCTCTCCCTTGATTGAAAGAGGCTCCGGCTTCGGGACATCCATGGTGATTCTATCGCCTGGTTTGATCTTGTGACTCGCCTTCACCGCCTGATCGTTGATTCGAATGCGCCCCAGCTCGATCAGCCGCTGCAAGGCAGACCGCGAGATCTCCCGTTCTCGATTGGCGAGAAAGAGGTCCAGCCGTTTGGGCTGTTCTCCGGAAGTGATGATAAATTCTGTAATCATGAGCAACCCACGCTACTAAAGTGCCCCGGTCAAATGCAATCGGCTATTGCCGGCGGTTTGCTTCCTTCGTAGCGGAGGGTCACAGTATCAACGCAACCCGGTCCGCTCAGCTCTGGCCTCTTTCAGCGGAGAGGTTGAAGCCAACGAGGGGTTTTGCTAGGGTGACTCCCCTGGGGTAACTCACATGGGCATACGATTTTCGCATTACGACCCAGAGGGGTTCTACGACGAGCTCTACGAAGAGAAAGGCCAGCCGCGACCAGGAAGCGCGCTATTACTGCGAAAATTTGCATCACTGCCGGAAGGGGAGTTGCAAAAACGACAGGAAGCGGCGGAACGCGTGATCCTCAACATGGGGATGACGTTCGGCGTCTATGGACACGATGGCGGACATGAGCAGATCTTCCCCTTCGACATCGTACCACGGATCGTTTCGGCGTCGGATTGGGAGCACATCGAATCCGGCCTTCGTCAGCGCATGCGTGCGTTGAACTTGTTTATCGACGATGTGTACCACGATCAACGGATCATCAAGAACGGAGTGATTCCCAACGACCTGATTCATTCCAGCAAGGGTTTCTTGCTGCCCTGCATGGGCCTCCATCCACCGCGAGGGATCTGGTGCCACATTGCCGGGATCGATCTGGTGCGAATCAGCGATGGCCGGTACTATGTCCTCGAAGACAACACCCGTTGCCCGTCCGGAGTGGCCTACGTGTTGGAGGCCAGACAGGTCATGAAACGGACATTTCCTGAGCTGTTTGAGGCCTATCGCGTGCGGCCGGTCGATGGCTATCCAAGCCAACTCTTGGAAACCCTTCGTTCCCTTTCTGAGCTTCCGGATCCGACCGTCGTGATCCTGACCCCTGGGATCTACAATTCTGCCTATTACGAACATTCCCTGCTCGCCCAAAAGATGGGAGTGGAATTGGTCGAAGCCAACGATCTCGCAGTTGTAGAGGGGTCGGTCCACATGCGTACCACCAAGGGGTCTCAGCGTGTCGATGTGATCTACCGCCGGATCAATGACGACTATCTGGACCCCCTGGCGTTTCGAAGCGATTCCCTGCTTGGAGTCCCCGGCCTGATGGAATCCTACAAGAGAGGCCGAGTGGCGCTCGCCAATGCACCCGGTACTGGTGTGTCTGACGACAAAGCCATTTATGCCTACATCCCGAAGATCATCAATTACTATTTGGCGGAGGAACCGATACTCCCGAATGTACCCACCTATATCTGTTCGGATAGACGGGATCGAACCTACGTCTTGGAGCATTTGGACCAACTTGTCGTGAAAGCCACCAATGAAGCCGGTGGGTACGGGATGTTGATAGGCCCACAGGCCTCGCAACGAGAGCGCGAAGAGTATGCCCGTCGCATCGAGGCCGACCCGCGCAATTACATTGCCCAACCCACTCTGGCCCTCTCGCGAGTGCCCACCTTGGTGGAGGATCATTTGGAAGGGCGCCATGTCGATCTACGTCCGTACGTCTTGCATGGACGTGATGTGTACGTCCTGCCGGGAGGCATGACGCGCGTGGCGTTGCGAAAAGGATCACTCGTGGTGAATTCGTCTCAAGGTGGAGGCAATAAGGATACCTGGGTCCTTTCATGAACGACGACTTCACCGCTGAGGCTCAAACCAACAACCGTCTCGCGCTCGACCGACGATGCTGAGCCGTGTCGCCAGTTCCATCTATTGGTTGAACCGTTACATCGAACGGGCCGAGAATTATGCCCGGTTCATCGAGGTGAACTTGAACCTCACTCTCGACCTTCCCAGAGGCACCACGGAACAGTGGGAGCCGTTGGTGGCCACAACGGGAGATCATGAAAGTTTTACCGGTCGCTATGGAAAGGCGACGAAGGAAACCGTGATCCAGTTTCTCTTGGCCGATGCCGCAAATTCCAATTCGATTCTGTCTTGCCTCCTGGCCGCCCGGGAGAACGCTCGGACGGTCCGGGAAGTCATCTCCACCGAGATGTGGGAGCAGGTCAACCGCTTTCATCTCATGGTCAGAGGCGGTGTCACGAAGGGCCTGTCCAGCCGAAATCTCCACGCGTTTTTGGCGGACGTGAAAGCGAACTGCCACCTCTTCCTGGGCATTACCGACGCCACCATGTCGCACGGGGAAGGCTGGCACTTCGCCAGACTCGGGCGTCTACTGGAACGAGCGGACAAGACTTCCCGCATCCTCGACGTGAAATATTTCATGCTGCTCCCGACCGTGGCCGAAGTCGGCACGCCGTTCGACATTATCCAATGGTCCGCCTTGTTGAAGTCCGCCAGCGCCCTAGAGATGTATTGCAAACAACATGGCCGCATCTCGCCCAACCAGGTGGCGGAGTTTCTGATTCTCAATCCGAACTTTCCGCGGGCCATCCGCTATTGCCTCATCAAGGCCGAAGATTCACTCCATGCGATTGTCGGATCAGAGAGCGACAGGCATAGCAATCTGGCGGAAAAGCGGTTGGGTCGGTTACGGTCGGAAATGGACTACGCCGATATGGCGGACATCCTATCGGGCGGGTTGCACGAGTTTTTCGACGACTTTCAACTCAAGCTCAATCGGACCGACGACGCCATTTACGAAACGTTCTTCGCCCTGCGCCCGATCGAAGGGAACGTGGTGAAGGAGAAAGCGCAGTGAGGCGTCGAGCCTGCGTGAACGTCTAGCCGCGTGTTCTTCGTCAATCGTCATCTGAGGGTGTCGCGGATGTGCGGCCTATCGCTCCGGTTCATCCGCGAGGCGCGTACCAGACCGTCCGCTCCAATCGGTTGTTAGGGTGCATGGTACGGCCCCAAGAAGCGCGCGCCATTGAAGTGAATCAGGTGGGACGGCGCGTCGGCAACCCATACCTCGGTTTCCCATGCGATCTCCCTGAGGTAACGGCTCATAATGGTCCGACTCGGGAAGGCAGTGACATAAACCAGCCCTGCGGTTGAGTTGTCGAAGAGCTTGGCAAGCTCCGCGTGTCGCTTTCCATCGACCGGCCCATGGCTGGTGACAGATTCGACCAATAGCAGCCAGTTCTTCGCGTTGTAGTGCAGGACGACATCCGGCATCTTGCCGTGTACCTCAACATCGACGCCCAACTCTGCCAGCAAGGGGGCATCAAAGTATCCCCACTTGTCGCCCGTGTCTCCGGCGTAGACCAAGGCGCTACCGGGCGCGAATCGCGGGGCGAACTCTTCGATTATTGCCCTGATCAGTTCGCTGTGCTCGCGAGGAACGAGTGTAATCTCTTTCCCCGGTGCAATTTTTACCGGGATTCGGTTCTGCTGACGCTCCTTGGCGTAGCGTGCGATCAGCGTCTCACGTTTGGTCAAGTAGTCCGTCAGCGCGTCATGCCAGGCAGGCGTGCCGAACGTGCGCAGCAGGGACAGAGCGGCAGGTTCGACCTGATAGACAGCCTTGGGACTGTTCACCGACCGATCGGGCTGGTCCGGGTTGTAAAGCGCGATGCCCGCGTCACAGAACTGGTGCATTGTCTGGCGGCGGACAGTCTCGCGCGTATTCGGCGCGTACTCCTTGTTGTGGTGTTCACGAGCCCAATCCATGATGGGCGTAATGCCGACGAGTGGATTCTCGACTTTCGACCACGGCTTCCCCGGCGTGAGGTTGAGCAACGCCAACAGACAGAGCGAGGAACGCTCATTTTGTTGTGCACGCGGCAACCCAAGCGAAATAAGAACCTGATGCGCGGCCTTGATGTGGCGGGCCTTCTTGTTGGTTGTCATGCGGCCATGGTCCCGAACTTCTCGTCGATCATGGTCTGCGTGAGTCTCTCCTGTTGCATAGCCCATTCCCCCAGCTGAGTTAGGACATCTCGGCTGGGATATTTCATGAGCGTCAGATCGGTTGCATTGACCTGTGTATGGCCATTGAAACGACGGAAAGCCTCGTCAATTGCGGTCGTGTTCAGGAACAGGGCTAGTCCATGGGCGAGAGCCTTCGGCAACGCGCGCCTGGAATCGTGGAAAACGTTCAGATGGTTCTCGAAGCCCAGTACGGCTGCGTCACCAAATGCGCCGGGCTCAACAACGCTCGCCACGACCCGACGCGTTTCCTCTTTGGATGAGAAGCGTCGCACGACGCAGTAAAAGCCATTCGGATAAAGCCACTTTTCAGTATCGGCATTGCGTTCGATGGCGTTAGGCTTCTTCATGCCCTCGATAGGCCATGTAGTACCGCCGCTGACAAAATGCCCCGGATAGAGCAACGGAACAGTGCTCGGCCCGGGCATCTCGCGCAGGTGCTCCTTTAGCCTGAAATCGACCACTGGCCCGGTAGATACCTTGATGCCAAGATCGGCCAACATGTACCGGATGGCTGGGAAAAGTTCGATGGCATTCTTGTCGGGCGACGTGGGTACATGAATAAATCGCTCGGAGTCATCCGGAAATACGATCCGATCAAAAGAGTGTTCATGGCTGACAAGATCGGAGAACGTGTCATCGGTCGAAGTCGAAACCGTTACCAGCCCCTGCTGACCACTCTGCTCCAAGCGAATGATGATGTTCTCTTGCAGAACGTCGTCGTCCTTGAACGCCTTGCTGCGTGACTCGAACAAGTGAATGTGGCGGATGGCTGTGCGTTCAAGGATGAACTTACGGAATGGGCGGTAGTAGGGTCCATTGCAGAAACTGCGAGGGATGATCGCCACGATCTGCCCGCCAGGTGCAGCCTGTGCCACGGTCAATGCTACAAAGGCCGAATACAAATTCACCGTCTCGATACCGACACGACGCAGGGCCAGCCGGTACGATGAATCGCTGTCTATCTTCCTGTAGGGAGGGTTAAGGATGGCGTGGCTATACCGCGGCAGTGACGTTGCGAACAAGCCACCGGAAAGCGCATCGACGGCTGCGTGGATGAAGTCTTCACCATGTACCGTCGCGGAACACCTGTCGTTATGGTACTTCAACAGAGTCTGAGCTAGCTCGGCGTGCAGATGGCGGTCAATCTCGAAAGCATCGAGATCCACGCGCTGGAAGCGGAGACCACCGGAACGCCACCGCTCCAAAAAGGCTGCGGAAAGCGAGCCGATACCGGCACCAGCATCGAGCAGGCGGCAGATGCCCTCGTCAGGCGGGAAAAGCCCGGCCATAAAGGCCGCTGTCCTTTCCGGCGTGAGGAACTGGCCGAACTGCGATTTTTTCTTCCCGTCCGTGGCCCTGGATAGCCGCAACCGGGTCTGTTCAACTTCTGTCAGCA
This sequence comes from Nitrospira sp. LK70, assembly GCA_011090425.1. GTDB lineage: Bacteria > Nitrospirota > Nitrospiria > Nitrospirales > Nitrospiraceae > Nitrospira_D. The sequence goes on from PHGD01000036.1 coordinate 29,671, forward strand.
ATCGGTTGTCTCCTGTTCTGCGCCCTAACTTTTAAGTGAACCGCTCAGCCCCTGGGATAAGCATGCATCTCGCATTGAATCGGCTCCGTGCCTGTATGAAACATCAGCAATATCTGTCCCTTGTGTGCCGTTGTCAAGATGCCGTCAGCCGAGATGGGCGGCGAGACAGAGCGGGGTATCCAGCCTTCAAGGCACCACGGATAGGCCGGTCGAAAGTGGTGATCGCCGCAACACCTGGAAGACGATGGGAAGCCGGTCGAGAGGTGGTGGGTCGGGCTAGCTTGAGGTGGGCTGGCGTCGCAGGTCGAGCGTAAAGGGAAAGTCCCGATTCCGCTCTTCGGGTTGGACGCTCATCGGCCCCGGTGTGTGGCCATGATCCCAGAACCGAGCGAGGCGCCGGGCTTCGGCTTCGTTCGCATTGACAGGAAAGACGTCGTAGCTCCGTCCTCCCGGATGCACCACGTGGTAGGTGCAGCCGCCGATTGCGCGTCCGGCCCAGGTATCGACGAGATCAAACCGCAGCGGGGATTGCACTGGGATGGTCGGATGCAGCGCGGAAGGCGGTTGCCAGGCTCGATACCGGACTCCCGCGACGAATTCGCCGCGCGTTCCGGTCGGATGAAGAGGAACAGGCCGACCATTGCACGTCACGACGTGGCGTGGATCGATCATGCCGTTGACTTTGATCTGCAACCGTTCCACCGACGAGTCCACGGAGCGCGCAACGGCGCCTGCAACCGATTCTTCCCCCAACACGTGCCACGGTTCAATCGCCTGTCGTAGTTCGATCTCAACGCCCTCGAAGACCACGCTCCCGTACCGGGGAAACCGGAACTCAAGAAACGGCGCGAACCACTCGCTGCGGAACGGATACCCACCGGCTTGCAAGTCCCACAGCACATCCTTCATGTCTTGCGAGACGAAATGGGGCAGCATGAACCGGTCATGCAATTCGGTCCCCCAGCGCACCACCGGAGCGTGATAGGGCTGGCTCCAGAACTTTGCGACGAGGGCGCGCAGTAACAACATCTGCGACAGACTCATCCGGGGATGAGGCGGCATTTCAAAGGCCCGGAATTCCACCAATCCCAGGCGTCCCGTCGCGGAATCCGGCGAATAGAGCTTGTCGATGGAGAATTCCGCGCGGTGCGTATTGCCGGTCAGGTCCACGAGCAAATGTCGCAGCAAGCGGTCCACCAGCCACGGAGTTACTGTGTCTTGCCTGGCCTGCTGCTTGGCCGCCATCTGCTGAAACGCAATTTCGAGTTCGTACAGGTGGTCATTGCGGGCTTCATCCACCCTGGGGGCCTGGCTGGTCGGCCCCACAAACATGCCGGAGAACAGATAAGACAACCCAGGATGATTCAGCCAGTAGGTAGTGAGGCTCCGGAGCAGGTCCGGGCGGCGCAACATCGGACTGTCCGCCGGCGTCGGGCCACCCAGCGTGATATGGTTTCCGCCGCCCGTGCCGGTATGGCGCCCATCGAGCATGAACTTTTCCGTCCCCAACCGCGACTGGCGCGCTTCTTCGTAGAGGATCTGCGTGTTGCTGACCAGCTCCTCCCAGCTCCTGGCCGGATGGATGTTGACCTCAATGACGCCTGGATCGGGAGTCACTTTGAAAGACTGTAACCGAGGATCATAGGAAGGCGGATAGCCTTCCACCCACAGCGGGCTCTGTAGCTCAGCGGCTGTCCCCTCAACCGCCCTGACCAGATCGAGGTAATCTTCCAAATAAGACTGAGGCGGCATGAAAATGTGCAGTCGTCCCTGCCGGACTTCGACACAGAGGGCGGTCCGAGGCACCGCCCGAGCCGATTCGCCGATCGCCCATGTTTTATTGATCGCGAGTTGGAGCTGGTCCGGCCCATCAGCTCCGCCCCGTCGAGCCCCAGTTGGTCCTAATGGTTCACGCGCCTCCAGCGGGTCGCGTTCTTGCTCGATTTCAATATCATCAGGGGCTATCCAGGGGAGCGAGGTCAAGGGCAGTCGATAGCCCATCGGTGAATCTCCTGGTAGCAGATACAGCCGCCCTCGCTTGAGCGGCCATGGGCCGGAGATCCATCGGGCTTTGCGCGGGCCAGAGCGGTGGAGCGGCGACGCTACCGCTCTGAGAGGCAAGACATAGCCCGCCACTTCGCCCAACCCCCGATCCAGCAGGCGCGCCAAGGTGCGGCGCTGCTCCGGATCCTTAAGGTCCTTTTGGAGCGGGTCCACATTGACCGGCAGCTTCTGCTCCTCCATCAGGTAATGCCAGACATCTTCATAGGCAGGGATGGCAAAGGCGGAGTCGAGATTCAGCCGTTCGGCCAAACGGGCCGCAAACTTCTTCGCGTGATCAGCCGAATAGCTGTAAGAAACCGATTCATCGGCAATCAATGTGGGATCATACCAAACCGGTTCGCCATCAAGACGCCAGTAGCACCCCAAGGCCCACCGGGGCAGCACTTCACCCGGATACCACTTGCCCTGGCCATAGTGCAGCAGCCCACCCGGCGCAAAACGGATCTTCAGCCGTTTGAGCACATCGCCGGCGAGCTTCCGCTTGGTGGGACCGAGCGCATCGGTATTCCACTCGGCCCCCTCCATATCATCGATCGAAACGAACGTCGGCTCGCCTCCCATCGTGAGCCGTACATCGCCGACCTGCAGATCGGCATCGACCCGGCGGCCCATCGTCTCGATGGCTTGCCATTGTTCATCGCTGTAGGGCTTCGTGACACGTGGATCTTCGTGAATCCGGGTCACGGTCATGCGGAAGTCCAGCTCGGACTCGCAGACACCAGTACTCCCGATCACGGGCGCGGCGCTGGACGGATAGGCAGTGCAGGCCAAGGGGATATGTCCTTCTCCTGCCAGTAAGCCGGACGTCGGGTCGAGTCCCACCCAGCCGGCTCCCGGAATATAGACCTCAGCCCAGGCATGGAGGTCGGTGAAATCCTGCTTGGGCCCGGCCGGCCCATCGAGAGGCTTCACATCTGCTACCAGTTGAATCAGGTACCCGGATGCAAATCGCGCCGCCAGACCAAAGTTCCGCAGAATCTGCACCAGCAACCAGCTGCTATCACGGCACGAGCCTCGCCGGAGGCGCAATGTCTCCTCGCAACTCTGTACGCCTGGCTCGAACCGAACTATATAGTCGATATCCCTTTGAAGCCGTTGATTGAGTCGGACCAGAAAGTCGGTGGTCGCGTTTGATTCGCCGCGATCAGCGAGTCTGAATTGTTCCAGCCATGCGCCGAGCAGCGGCCCGCAGGGATCCACTTCAAGAAAAGGCGCCAGCTCCTTAGCCAACTGCGTCGAGTATGCAAAGGGAACCTGTTCGGCGGAAGGCTCGATGAAGAAGTCGAACGGGTTGATCACCGTCATGTCTGCAACCACATCCACCACCACATCGAGTTCGCTGGCCCGTTCCGGGAAGACGAGGCGCGCCAGGTAGTTGCCGTAAGGGTCCTGCTGCCAGTTGATGAAATGATTGGTGGGACGAATATTCAGCGAATAGCTCCGAATGTGGGTCCTGCAATGGGGAGCGGGACGCAGCCGGATTTCGTGCGGGGACAGGCTCACCGGTCGATCGAATCGATAATGGGTCTTGTGGTTCAGGGCGACCCTGATACTCATGGGATCAAATGTTCCAATGCGGATCAGGCAGTTCACTGAACAGCCGCTTCAACCCCGCTCCCCATTGTTCACGCATGTTGTCGAAATAGGAATCATGGTCTCCGAGTCGCCGTTGCAGGGCGACCTTGAGGCTATCCCGTTCATAACACAGTAAGTCGATCGGCGGGCCGACGGAGATGTTGCTGCGCATCGTGGAGTCGAAAGAGATCAGGACGCATTTCGCCGCCTCCATCAGACCGGTCGAATAGGTGATCACTCGGTCGAGCATGGGCTTCCCATACTTTATTTCTCCGTTCTGGCAATAGGGCGTGTCTTGGGTGGCTTCGATGAAATTGCCTTCCGCATAGATATTGAAGAGACGGTGCCGTTCGCCGTAGATCTGCCCTCCCAGAATGAACCCGGCGCTGGCGTCTATATTGTGCTGCAAGAGATAGGGGCCGTCTCGTTTCTGTACCTCGCGCAAGGTCTCGCCGACGAGGTAGGCGATATCATATATGGATGCGGTGTTCCAAATATTCTGTTGATGCATCTGAGCCCGCTGTTCCAGCAGGGCCACCACCCCTTGGGTTAGGGCAAGGTTGCCGGAACTGAGCATCACGATCACCCGATCACCGGGGCGTTCGAACACCGCCATTTTACGAAAATTGCCGATTTGATCTACGCCGGCGTTGGTCCGTGAGTCCGATGCGAGCACCAGCCCCGACTCCAGGATAACCCCCACACAATACGTCATCTCCACCTCTCTCAGTTCGGATATAACAGGAACAGGCTCGATCGTCCCTCGCGAGTCCAGAAAGACCGGCGCCCAAGTGAGGAAGCCTAGACTACGCCCCCGTAGGGGGTCAAGACAACTCGGCCACGCCTGTCGACTCATCCGTGACGATCAGACCGTGACACAAGCTTGTACCGACTGCCACAACCCTCATCCCTGTAGGCCGGAACACGATTACAAGGCAAACGATGTCACGTGATCAAAATTCCGTAACGGCAACGGTGAGAACTTTCTCATCACCCAACGGTCGGCTTGACGGCGTGGCAGCGCAGGCGGACATAATCAACCGTCCAACGACCATCCGGAGCCTCCAACACCGGTCGCAGTGTCTCGCGCACTCGTGCAGTGAATTCTGCCTGACTCGAGTTGGGAATGAGATCGAGAAAAGGCTGGGCGAACATTTCCAACCACTTCGTGATATCGCCCGGTAATTCGATCGGGCGAGGAAACAGGTCGATTGCGACGACCTGAAACCCTTGCTGTTCCAGCCTCGCACGATACTCCTCTGCGGTCGGGAAGTACCAGGGCTGAATGGTCGCAGGATCGCAGCCGTAGGTCTTGAGAACCTTGTGAAGTCCGGCCAGGACGTTGGTGAGGTTGCCTTTCCCCCCGAACTCTGCCACGAGCCGACCACCTGGGCGTAATGCTTGCCGGATACCGCGCAGAGCTTCGTCCGGCTTCACCATCCAATGCAGGGCCGCGTTGCTAAAGACCGCATCGAACTCCTGGTGGAAGGGAAGCCGGTGCCCATCGATCACTTGAGCATGGACGCCGAGCGCCTTCGCCGCCTCGACCATCGCTTGGCTCGAATCTATTCCGACGACATCGCAGCCAAGGTCTAGGAGTTGCTTCGTCAACACCCCGTCGCCGCAACCAACATCCAAGACACGTTCGCCCGGTTTGGGAGCCAGCATGTCAATCAGCGGCGCGCCAAGGTCCGTCACAAACCGCGCATGCTCTGCGTACTGTTGGGGATTCCAGATTGGTTGGGTTGACATGGAAGACTCACCCTAAATCAAGGAGTGGAACATAATGAGCGCGTCTTGGTACTGACCGTTGTTCATGCGAACCGCGCCGGGAATCACGCCGAGTACACGGAAATCGAGCTTCTCCCACAGGTGCCGCGCAACTTCATTCTTGGAAAAGACCAGGTTGAAGATCACGCTGCGATAACCGAGCTCCTTGGCATAATCCAGCATCACCGCTCCGAGCAGCCAAGCCAATCCGCGATTCCGCCATTCCGGCATCACAATGAATCCTGCATTCGCTACATGCCGTGCGCGACCGGGCCAATTCGGTTTGAGGTAAAAGGCTCCGAGCAGATCGGCCTTGTCCTTCCGCGGCCGTTCGTAGGCTACCACCGTGCTCTTACCCCATACCCAATAATCCTGAAATTCGTCCTGGCTCAATGGACGCTCGTGGGGGTACGACGTGCCCTCGGCGACGATTCGATCATAGAGCTTGGCGAGCAGGGGCAAGTCTCGGCTCCCAGCCAGCACCAGCTCAATTGGGCTGCCGTCCTTCAGTTTGGTTTCAAGCGGGAACTGCATAGAATGACCTCAGCATAGGTGTTGCCTCGACCGACCGGTCAATCGACTGATGATGGCCTTCAGTTGCGTCTTGTACTCCTACCCGAGGCTCCCGCAGTCAGCGATTGAACAGTACCTAGATTGGAGAGTATGCTTCAGTGTCGTGTGACTGTGTAGACATCTCACCTCATGCGAGCCAGGGAATGGAACCATGTCATTGGTACCTTCCCACGATTCCTTGTACCACAGAGAAACTCTTCCGATCCGCTCATGTGATTGCCCGCACTGATCCTGCACAGGGATTGGTCCGTCCGCCGGCACAACGATTTTTCGTGCTTCACATTCGTGCAATTCATCTGCTCGCGGAGTGTCACCGGTCAGACGATCCATCCGCGCGCACAACCAGGAGGTACCTATGATGTCCTCCCAAAAATTGTGGTGGAGAGCCGCTCTGCTGGGATGTGCAGTAGGATGCGCGACGGTCCTATGGCCCGGTCGCACCATGCCTGAGACCACAAACATCAGTCTCCCGATGGACACGGTAGCCGACTATATTCACGCCATCATCGAGGCTGACCGAGATGTGTACACCAAGCATGTCGTGGAACGCATGCAAACGAAAGGGATCGTGGTTGCCTCAGAGAACTGGGCGGACCAGAGTACGTTGCCGCTCCCGGCCCAGTTCCTGATTGAATCCGGACAGAATGTCGGTAGGCAAGGCTTGGGCGTGCAGTATCGGTTGATCAGTTTGTGGCCGATCAATAAACGTAATATCGCAACGACTCCTCTCCAAAGTATTGGGCTCGGCACCATCCTGACTCAATCCAACCGCCCCTACACCGGAGTCACGAGGGTGGCTGACAAGCGGTACTATGAGGCAGTGTATCCAGATCGCGCCGTAACTCAAGCATGTATCGGTTGCCACAATGCCCATCCTGACAGCCCAAAGCGTGACTTCAAGCTCAACGATGTGATGGGCGCGATCGTGATCAGTATTGAGTTGAGGCAACAACCGGCGAGCGGCGTCCGGCCCGAAGGCTACTGAGCATCTCCAGTGTAGCGTGTCTTAAATAGGGTGATTCATGAATCGTGTTGTGGGAGAGCCTTAGGTACGGAGGTGCTCTCTATGCGAATGGTTGTTCCCATTTAGCTCACTGACGAGGAACGTCAGACTTTAACGCGCTGGGCGCGGGGGCGTTGCACACCAGCGCGCCTGGGGTTGCGTGCCAAGGTCCTGCCCCACGCCACCGAAGGCCTCATGAACAATGACAGTGCCGTCACGCTGCAGACGGCTCGCGAATGCGTTGGGCGCTGGCGCCGCCGTCGGCCACGCACTGGACGACCCGTACCCTGGCTCCCGTGGTCGGCGTCAGCGCGAAAACCGTCCATCGAGTCTGGTGCGCCCACGGACTCAAGCCGCATCAGACACGTCTCTTTAATCTCAGCCGCGATCCCCAGTTCGTCGCGAAGCTGACGGACGTGGTGGGACTCTACCTCAATCCACCGGACAAAGCTCTGGTCTTCTGCTCCAACGAGAATAGCCAGACCCAAGCCCTGGATCGCACCCAACCCGGGCTGCCCTTGAAGAAGGGGCGCGGCGCCACCATGACCCATGACGACAAACGGCATGGCACGACCACCCTGTTCGCCGCCCTCAATGTCCTCACGGGGAAACTGATCGACATCTGTCAGTCGCAGTATCGCCCTCACGAATGGCTGCGGTTTCTGAAATTGCTCGACCAACAGACTCCGCGGACCAAGCCCCTACACCTCATCCTGGACAACTACGTCACGCATAAGCGTCCCACAGTGTGGCGCTGGCTTGTCCGCCATCCCTGGTACCACGTCCCCTTCATCCCACCAGCAGTTTGGCTGAATCTCATTGAACGCTGGTTTCGCGATTTGACCACCCGTCGTCTACGACGCGGGGTGTTCCACCATGTGCGGAATGTGATCGCCGCGATCGAGCAGTACATTGCTCACCACAATACCCGCCCACACATGTTCACCTGGGTGGCTAAGGCCGAAGAGATCCTCGTCAAAGTTGGCCGAGCCCGAACGACTCTGCATGAGACGGCATCTGTATGACACGCTACACTAGCCACTTGAGAACGTGGATAGTTCAGCCATGGCTGAGTCCCTGATCGGCAGAGCGAGGTCACTCTGCCGATCGGATGGATGACATTACCAGATAGCCATTGCGCTTCGGTGTTGGCTAATCGACTTGTGAAAAAAGCTGGAGCGAGAATCGAGGCTCTAACGGTGGCCTGCTTTTCTTGTCCGCGCTGCAATCTTTTTGCGCAGACGAGCCTTTTCAAGGCTGATTTAGGCTTCTTTGACTTGGGACGGCAAGCCTTCGGCTTTCAACCGTTGATCCACTTATGGATTGGAGAGTATGCTGCGGCGTCGTATGACTGCGTGCGCGCATCGAGTCCTAAGAGTGAGGGGATGGGGCCATGCCTTTGTTGGTACCTTCCCGCGATTGCTTGCATTTCAGGAAACCTGCCGGTAACGCAGGCGTACCTATCGGCCCGCACAGGTTCATCGGACTCTTCCGGTCGGTTCTGGTTTTTTCTCAGACTGATCCGACAGCGTGGTTGGCTCGTCTACTGACACAACGATTCCTCATTTTTATCATCAGCGCAATTCACCTGCTCGGGGGCTGTGACTAGACAGCCGATCGATCCGCGCGCACAACAAGGAGGTATCTATGACGTTCTCCCAAAAAATGCTCTGCGGAGCTGTTCTGTTGGGATGTGCAATAGGAAGCGCGATTGTCCTGTACCCTGCTCGCACCTTACCTGGGACTATATCGATCTGTATGTCGATGGACCAGGTAGCCGACTATATCCATGCCGTCATCGAGGCTGATCGAGATTCGTATACCCGGCATGTTGTGGAACGCATGCAAGCGAAAGGGATCGTCGTCGCCTCGGAAAATTGGGAAGCCAGGCACACCTTGCCCCTGCCGGCCCAATTTCTATTGGAATCCGGTCGGCACCTCGAGAAGAAGGGCATCGGCGTACGGTACCGGCTGATCAGCCTGTGGCCGATCAACAAGCGAAATATCGCAACAACCTCTCTCCAAAGCATTGCGCTCGGTACTCTTGCGACTCAACCCAACCGTCCGTTCACTGGAGTCACGAAGGTCGGGGACACCCGGTATTATGAAGCGGTGTATCCCGATCTGGCCGTCACTCAAGCCTGTATCGGCTGCCATAATGCCCATCCCGATAGCCCAAAGCGAGACTTCAAGGTTAATGATGTCATGGGTGCGATTGTGATCAGTATTCAGTTGGCGCCCGGTTTCCCTGGATAGGGGATCAGATCACCATCCAATCATGGGCGGGATCGTGATCAGTATTCAGTTGGGACAGTAGCCGCCCAGCAGCGATCACTGCAACCTATGGGTCCTTGAGAAATCGAACAACACAGTAACCAGTATTCTGGACCGACGGAGTGCCCTCAGCTCTGTCGGTCGGAGGCAATGGGATGACGGATCGTCCGTGCGCTAGAAAGTTGCCTAACTTGGGAATGCAAGTACTGCAGTGAGAGCATTGGCGGTTTAGGCGTGGCCGATCTTTCTCGTCCCCTCGGCGATCTTCTTGCGAAGACGAGCCTTTTCGAGACTGATCTCGGCTTCTTTGACTTCGGACGGCAAGCCGCCAGCTTGAAGACGTCGCTCCGCCTCAGCGACTTTGGCCGTAGCACGGTCCACATCAATGTCTTCCGCTTTCTCCGCGATTTCCGCCATGACGGTGACTTTGGTCGGGGTGACTTCAGCAAAGCCCCACAGAACGGCCATTGAATGGACGTGACCATTCACACGATAACGAAGTTCGCCGATGCGAAGGGTTGACAGGAAATGGCAGTGTCCCGGGAGTACGCCGAATTCTCCTTCAGACCCAGGGGCAATGACTTCATCCACCTGCTGGCTCAGCAGCTGCTTCTCCGGCGTCACGACTTCTAATAAAATCTTCCCCGCCATGATTTCTTCTCTTTTCTTCCTTCTCTTTCCACTCACCAAAGCGCAGGCGGTAGGATCGATCTCGATTGCGCGCATTGACCGAGCACAGTCTTATCGTGCGCGGGCAGCGAGCAGGAGATCGGTCCTGCCGCCTCGCGCTTACACCTTCACTCCCATTTTCTCGGCTTTGGCCACCGCTTCTTCGATCGGGCCGACCATGTAGAAAGCCTGCTCCGGCAAGTGATCATACTTGCCGTCGAGAATCTCTTTGAAGCTACGGACCGTATCCTTGAGTTTGACGTACTTGCCGGGGGCGCCGGTAAATGCTTCGGCGACGTGGAAGGGCTGCGAGAGGAAGCGCTGGATCTTCCGGGCGCGAGCCACGACCATTTTGTCATCTTCCGACAACTCGTCCATCCCAAGAATCGCGATGATGTCTTGAAGGTCCTTGTATCGCTGGAGGACGGACTGTACGCCGCGCGCAACCTTGTAATGCTCATCCCCGATGATCTGTGGATCAAGAATACGCGAGGTCGAGTCTAGAGGATCGACCGCCGGATAAATCCCCAACTCGGCGAGTGACCGGGACAACACAGTGGTCGCATCCAAATGTGCAAACGCCGTCGCCGGGGCGGGGTCAGTCAAGTCGTCGGCCGGCACGTAGATGGCCTGCACGGAGGTGATTGAACCTCGCTTGGTCGACGTAATGCGCTCTTGTAACGCACCCATCTCCGTCGAGAGAGTCGGCTGATATCCCACTGCGGAGGGCATGCGGCCCAGCAACGCGGATACTTCCGAACCGGCCTGGGTAAATCGGAAGATATTGTCGACGAACAGCAACACGTCTTGGTTCTCCTCGTCGCGGAAGAATTCGGCGACGGCCAAGCCGGTCAACGCGACGCGGAGACGGGCTCCAGGAGGTTCGTTCATCTGTCCATACACGAGAGCGGCCTTCGACTTCGTGTAATCGTCCGGGTCGATGACCTTCGACTCCTGCATTTCGTGCCAGAGATCGTTACCTTCACGGGTTCGCTCACCGACACCGGCGAACACGGAGAATCCGCCGTGGTGCAACGCGATGTTATTGATCAGTTCCATGATGATGACGGTCTTCCCCACCCCGGCGCCGCCGAACAGTCCCACCTTGCCGCCCTTGCTGTAGGGTTCGAGTAAATCGACGACCTTGATACCGGTTTCCAGCACTTCTGTCTTGGTTTCCTGATCTTCGAGCTTGGGAGCGGGGCGATGAATCGGGTAGGTATTCTTCGCCTTGATCGGCCCCTTTTCGTCGACCGGTTCACCGAGCACGTTGATGAGACGACCGAGGGTTTCACGTCCGACCGGCACCGAGATCGGAGCTCCGGTATCCAGTACATCCATTCCACGCGTCAACCCATCGGTCGAAGACATGGCGACCCCACGTACGCGGTTTTCGCCGAGATGTTGGGCGACTTCAAGCGTGATATTCACAACGGGCTTGCCCGCCGCCTCATTCTCTTCCTGCGTCACCTTGATCGCATTGTAGATGTTGGGTAGTCGGCCGGGAGGGAATTCCACGTCCACGACTGGTCCGATGACTTGGATGACTTTACCCGTGTTCATATCGCTCCTCTTGCCTTGTTAATCGTTAAACGTTATTTGTTAATCGTGCTTCCTATGACATCGGTTTGCGTGTAACAACGGTTGACGATTCACGGTTAACGACTCATTTGAGCGCTTCGGCGGGGCCGACGATATCCATGAGTTCTTTCGTACTTGCCGCCTGTCTGGTCTTACTGTCGTACGGTGTCACTTTGTTGATGAGGCGCCCTGTGCCTACGCTTTCGCCCCGTATCCCATCTTCTGCTTGAAGGTCGTGATGATCTCTTTCAAGCGGCCGCCGACCTTGTCGTCGATCTTGCCGATGGTGGTGACTTCCTTTTTCAGGTCCGCATGGTTCTGTTGGATGTAGTGGAGCAGATCGCCCTCGAACTGCTGCACTCTGTCCACCGGCACATCGTCGAGGTAACCGTTGACGCCAGCGTAGATCGAGAGAACCTGATCGGCTACCGGCATCGGTTTATACTGCCCCTGTTTGAGCAATTCCACCATGCGCACACCACGCGCCAACTGCATCTGGGTCGCCTTATCCAGCTCGCTTCCGAATTGAGCGAACGCCGCCATTTCGCGATACTGCGCAAGGTCCAACCGGAGTGTTCCGGCCACCTGTTTCATGGTCTTGATCTGAGCCGATCCTCCGACCCGAGAGACCGACAGACCGACGTTGATCGCCGGGCGGATACCGGAGTAAAAGAGATCGCTCCCCAGATAGATCTGGCCGTCCGTGATCGAAATGACGTTCGTCGGAATGTACGCCGACACGTCGCCCGCCTGGGTCTCGATAATGGGAAGAGCCGTGAGACTGCCTCCACCCAGTTTATCGCTCAGCTTGGCTGCGCGTTCGAGCAGCCGAGAGTGTAGATAGAAGACATCGCCCGGATAGGCTTCACGTCCCGGGGGCCGGCGGAGTAATAACGAAAGCTGACGGTAGGCGACCGCGTGTTTCGACAAATCGTCATACACGATCAGCGCATGCTTGCCGTGGTCGCGGAAATACTCCCCGATCGCGGCGCCGGCAAAGGGCGCCAGGAATTGCATGGGAGCCGGGTCGCTGGCGCTGGCGGAGACCACCATGCTGTAGTCCATCGCGTGGTTTTCTTCGAGCGTCTTCACGACTCGCGCAACAGTCGAACGCTTTTGGCCGACGGCGACATAGATACAGAAGACATTCAGGCCTCTTTGATTGATGATCGTATCGACCGCTATGGCGGTCTTTCCCGTCTGGCGGTCGCCGATGATTAATTCACGCTGGCCTCGACCGATGGGAATCATGGCATCGATGGCCTTGATGCCGGTCTGCAACGGTTCGCGAACGGATTGACGGGTGTTCACGCCGGGCGCGACCACCTCGATACGGGAGGAGTGGGGTGACTTGATCGGGCCTTTGCCGTCGATCGGCTGACCGATGGCGTTCACGACGCGGCCGACGAGCGCTTCACCGACGGGAATTTCCGCGATGCGGCTCGTGCGCTTGACCGGGTCGCCTTCTTTGATGCCGACATCGTCGCCCATCAAGACGGCGCCGACATTGTCTTCTTCGAGGTTCAGCGCGATACCGTAGAGGCCCCCGGGGAATTCGAGCATCTCGCCGGCCATGGCTCCATCGAGACCATAGACCTTGGCGATGCCGTCACCCACCTGAATGACGGACCCCGTCTCTTTGACATCGACTTGTTTATCGAAGCCTTTGATCTTCTCTTTGATGATCGCACTGATTTCTTCGGCCCTGATCTGCATGGCTACTCCTTATTCTCGCGTCAACAGAACTTGCAAAGCGCGCAAGCGACCTCGCACCGTGCTGTCGACCACCGTGCTGCCGATGTGGATCTGCAAACCGGCGAGATGACCGGCGTCGGTCTGAAACGTCACATCGACTTCACGCTTCAGCGATTCGCGTAGGTGCGTCTTGATTCGATCTTGTTCCACCGGTGGAAGAGCCGTCGCGGAGGACACCGTCACCGGCTGCGTCCGTTTTAATTGATCGACCAACTTGCCGAATGCGTCGGCAATTTCCGGCAAAAAGCCCACCCGGTTTTTCTTCACCAACTGGCCCAAAAATGCCTTAACGACAGGAGGGCACCCCAGCCTGTCGCCGAGTGCGGTCAGTACAGCAATCTTCTCTTCCACCCCAAACACAGGGGAGGCCACGACGTGGTGAAGCTGAGCTGATTCCTTCATAGCCTGACCGAGGCCGGTGAGCGTCCCTCGTGTGGCTTCGATGGTCGATTGATCGAGGAGCCCGAAGAGGGCTTGAGCGTAACGTCGCGCAACTGTTGTCTTAATCACTGTTCCAGATCCACGTGCGATATTTGGACAAACCTAAAGGGTTCGTGCGAGCCACGAAGCAGAGCGGCGAAACGTAGCATCGGAAGCCAGGAGGTGTCAATACGATTTGCTCGTGGTCGGCTCATGGGCTCGTCATGACAGTCACAGGAGGTTGGGGGAGGCGGACCGATCCAAAGAGCGGTTCAGAAGAAGCGCTTGAGAGATTCTTCAGTGCGTTCGCTGATCCAACACCCCAGCACCGCAGTCTGCGGTGGAGTGGCTCATCCTCATCGCTGTCCTATCATTACGCCACGATATCCTGTAGAAGAGGTTGAAAGGTATACTGGTTCATCAAAGAATGCGCATTGCCGAGCTAGAGACCGAGTTGCGTGCTGCAAAAGCAGGGTCGGAATTCTCAACAACCTGACTCGATCACAACTTTTTCGATTGTCGACCGTGACACTTCCGCAGGAGGTCGTGATGTCAGCAGCGCCCAGCAGACGCCCCCCTTTCCCACCTTTTACTCAGGAGACTGCTGGCCAGAAAGTACGCATGGCGGAGGATGCGTGGAACACACGCAACCCCGAGGCTGTGTCGCTAGCCTACACAATCAACAGTGTGTGGCGAAACCGTTCGGAATTCCTGATCGGCCGGGAGGCAATCGTTCGGTTCTTAACGCGCAAATGGAGCCACGAGCTGGACTACCGCTTAATCAAAGAGTTGTGGGCATACCAAGATACCCGTATCGCGGTGCGCTTCGCCTACGAGTGGCACGATGATTCTGGAAACTGGTTTCGATCCTACGGTAACGAGAACTGGGAGTTCGATGAGAACGGCCTTATGCGCCGGCGCATCGCGAGCATCAACGACCTTCCTATCAAAGAATCGGAGCGGAAGTACCACTGGCCGCTGGGCCGACGTCCGGACGATTATCCCCCACTATCTGACTTCGGTTTTTAGGAGCGTCTGGAGGATCAGCTGGGTCGCCAAGGACGTGAGAAAGCTACGTGCGGCGAAGGGGCCCTCCCAACTGCTAAGAGCCCCTTCTGTCTTCAACAACAGCAAGAATTTTTCTCGTCCGTTACTTACTCATAAGACGGTCATTTGTAGAACACGATGTCACTGCTGACCTTATTCTATGCGGGTTTCATTCATGTTGTTGCCTTAGTTGCCGACTACTGGGTAACGATGACTTCCACCCGACGATTCTTGGCTCGCCCCTCTGCCGTTTTATTGCTGGCGACCGGGTTGCTCTCACCGTAACCGGCTGCGGACAGGTCGCTGGTGAGCCCGCCGTCCCGCAAAGCTTGAACCGCGCTATTCGCACGGGCTTCCGACAGCTCTTTGTTCGTCGGATACTTCTTTTTCAACGCATCGCCTATCGGCTGATTATCAGTATGACCGCCGACTGCCACTTTGTACTGGGGATACTCGTTTAAGATCGCGCCTACCTGCTTAAGTGCGTCGGCTCCCGCAGGCTTGACCTGAGCTTCGCCTGAGCCGAAGAGATAGCCGGAAGCCAGGTTGATCCGAAGACGCTCGCTGTTTAAATCCACCGTGATATCACCCTTGCTGATCTCAGGACGAAGGGCTCGGAGCAATCCACGCTCCGCCTGTTTCAATTTTTCCGTTTCTTCGGAGAGGTTTCCGCGAAGACCCGAGAGCTCTTTGTCACGGTCGGCAAGTTGGCTTTCCAAATCGGCCACACGCTGGTTGGCGGCTGTGAGTTCTGCAGCGAGCCGCTCCCTCTCCGCTCCACCGGCCTGGGCGGCCGTAAGGAGGACAGGCGTTTCTTTCGATGGATCGGGGGGTACCACCTTGGCCGTGGATGGGCACCCACTCTCTTTATGATAGCCGTACCATCGGTCGGTGCACACTTTCGACTGCTTGATGTATGGATCAGGTTGCTTGAGGGATGAAGCACAGCCCATCAGGACAACCACCCCGGTCATAACAACAGTCGTCTTAAGCACTCGCATGATGATCTCCCTCTCCTTAGGACGCATGGTAGATACCTCGTAACCTTCCAGTTCTGGTTATCACCGTCGTATTATCATGGATCCCGCAGTCGCAAGACAAGGTGTCTCGCTGTATAAAGGATCCAGCGGAACGAATTCCCGTACAACCAGCAATACCGGGTTTCGCGGGATTCAACGGCGGCGCGGTTCGCGCATTAACAGGCTGGGGAATCTGGGATTATTGACGACCCTTCAGCAGATCGCGGATCTCCATCAGCAATTTTTCCTCGTTGGTCGGAACGGCTGGAGAAGGCGGTGGGGGTGGAGGTGCTGCATTCTTGAATCTGTTGACTTGCTTGACCAGGATGAAAATGACGAACGCGATGATAAGAAAGTCGAACACGCTTTGTAAGAAGACCCCGTAATTGAGCGTCGGAGCCCCGGCGGCTTTCGCCGCCACCAAAGACGGATGGGAGGTATCGGATAAGTTGATGAACAAGCTTGAAAAATCCACCTTGCCCATCAACAGGCCAAGCGGAGGCATGAGCACGTCGCTGACGAGCGACGAGACGATTTTACCGAAGGCTCCACCGATGATGACCCCGATCGCCATATCCAGGACATTCCCCTTCATGGCGAATTCTTTGAACTCTTTCAACATGGTCTTCCTCCTCTGAGAACGCGGGTTGGTACCGTACCACAAACATCCTATCGCTTGCGGGTGGTGTCAAAGGCATAGCCGAAGGTGAGGAAATACATATTGTCGGTAGTGACCGTGCCCGGAGCCGGTCGACTGTTGTAGCGTGTGGTCACTTGAAATCCGGTCGTCAGCCCTCCCCACATCTTGAAGCGAATGCTGTTGTTCATGGTTAAATAAAAGTCGGACAAGTTTTGGAGGGACGGAAACATTTCGGTGTCGTGGTGTAGCGTCACAAGTTCGTTGAACAATGACCAATCGAATTTCGTGGCTACCCGAGCACGGAAACTCACCTGGTCCGGAACCGTGCTGAAATCTTCGTTGAAATACCCCGGACCGGCTTCCGCATAGAAAGCCATGTCTTTGTATATCCCGCTGAAGTCGCCCTTCTCAATCCATTGGTAACCGGGACCGCTCGCGAGGGCCGTACGCAATTTGAGATCTTGGAATTCATCGGTCTCGAAGTAGGCCGACGAGAACCAATAGAGTCGTTTAGTGAGGAAGTAGTCCAGCTTGATCGTGGCTCGAGCATTGCGAGCGGTAACGCTCCCGTCTTCGGCTCCGTACACATAGCGACCAAGCAAGGTCAGTCGGAGCTGTTCACTCCTCCCCACGAAGTCTCCCACGAAGCTCGCCGTGGTAAGATGGGCGTTTCCAACCACTTGTGTATAGGCAGCGTTTAAATTTCCGACGTAGATCACCGGCGGTTGAATGATCGGGTTCACCTTTATGACCGTATCCATCGGCACCGTTATGATCCCTCCGGTCGGACCGGCTTTCAGCCTCAGCATGCCCGGTTCGCCCTCTTCAGCCGTCCCGACCAGCATGGTCCCTTCCTTTAGGTGGAAGGGAAGGGGGTGGGAGACGGCGAGCTTGCTTACTTCGGCCCACTTGACCTTGATGACCTCAGCAGCCAGCGCATTCTTGATCTGTAACACCCCGTCCGTCATCTCTATCACTTCGCCATAAATGACGCTGCCGTCTTTCAACGTGACGACATCCAGCGGCGGAGCCGCAGTCGGCGTAATCGGGGCTGGCCCATCATCGGCAAAAACAGAGTTCACCACCGTGGTCAAAATCAAGATTGCGATCAGTAGAACAGACTGCTTCATCTATTTTCCTTCATGCCGATAACTACTGACCTGAAGCTATCCCAGCCTAGACGCGCACCTTGTTTGCACAGGGCAGTGCAATACTTTCATCCCACTCACTCCCTGGTTGGGTGTTTAGCAGATTACGGAAAGACCTCCCGTTCGTCCTTCGAGAGCCTCAGGGCGAACGGAGCGGTTGGTGAATGCACTGAGGGGGTTCGACCGTGCTGACCTGGTCGAACCACACACATCGCCTTTCCCACAGCCTGGAAGCCTACATCATTCATGACAGTTTGTCGCGACATTGCGGAGTCTCCAGATGAGACGGACGCGTGGAGCTGCGAGGAAGAGAGGCAGACTTGAAACGGCCTGTTGACCGACCAAGCGGTGAGCCTAACCGTCATACCAAGCTTCGCTTGAGCCGCCGCGTTCGATCATATCGCGGCGGAGAGGTCTGTTGCCTTCGACTCGACATGTTGGCTGGTCACAGCGGCGAATCCGCCATGACAAGCAGAAGTGCTCATGAATAATGATGTGGACTAGAGGTTACGACATCGGCGACTTCGGCGACGAATGATCGTTCACGACACGGACGGTAAGGCTTGCAGAGGGTAGCGCGATCCCTTGCTCTTGAAATCGTTGGAGAATTAATTTGTTCAAGTCTCCTTGAGTCGAGCTGTAATCCCCCACCGCCGTCCATGGCTCTATTGCAATCGCCACAGCCAGAGACGAGTCCCCGAGAGATGCCACTCCCACTGAAGGAACGGGATCTTTCATGACCGATGGGTGCCGATTGAGGACATCCCGAACCTGTGCAAGTGCCTCATCAAGGTTCGCGTTTGGTGACACGGGAATGGTCAAATGCAGCTGACGGATCGTACCGAAGTTGTGCAAAATTTCTCCCACAATTTTACGGTTGGGAATGATGACGCGGGATCGATCTGCGTGCATCAGCGTCGTCGTGAAGATGTCGATGACTACGACCTCACCGTGGACGCCGAGCAAGGAAATATGCTCGCCGACCTTGTAGGGCTTGCTGAAGATAATCGAGAGTCCGGCCATCAGATTGCTCAACACCCCCTGCAGTGCCAACCCGATGCCCACGCCGGCGACTCCGACGCCGGCGAGCAGCGGGGCGATGGGCACGCCGAGCGTCTGAAGGGCGATCATCGCGGTAAAGAGCAACACCACGATTTTCACAACGCGAGTCAACAGCAGCCGTACGGGCGGCTCAAGGGTCTGCCGTTCGAGCGCCTGCTGAGCAAAATTCCCGGCCCAGCGAGCTGCCATGATACCGGCGATGAGGATGCCGAAGGCAACCGCTGCCTGCAGGCCATACTGCACGGCATATTGAGTGAGCGTATCCACGACAGTCATAGGGTAGTCTCCTCTAGTGGCACACATCCATTGATGCGTTGATTCCCCTGAACAACAGGAGCACGGGATGGTGGTTTATCAACGGTCTGCTATCTTCCGAAGAGGCCTTTGAGGAGCTCTTTTCCCTCTTTTTTCAAGTCTTCTGGTTTCGTGGTGCCTTTGAACAGTCCACCGACGGCCTCTTCCACTTTTTTCTTCACCTGCTCCTGGACTTTCCCGCCTATGCTCTTCAGATGAACGTCATAGGATGGCGCTTGAGCGGTTCCGGTGATCATGAGCGGGAGACTCACTCGGCCATCTTTCATCGCGAGTTTGACGATAGGTGAAGCCCCGGCGAGCTTCTGACTCATCTCCTGTGACAAATTGAGATTCACGAGGAGATTCAACCGCTGATCGAATCCGATCGTGCCGCCGCCGGTCGCCTGAAAATCATGGCTGTCCATCAGGAGCCGCTGCACGTTGATCACCCCTTGCTTGATGACGAGATCCGTTTCGATCGTCGAAAATACCGTCGCCTTGGCATCGTCGAGCGAAATACCGGCAACTTTGAGTGCCGAGACCACCTCCTGAAGGAGATTCACCCCTTCGATCTTCCCGTCCTTGACCGCCAGATGGCCGGTTCCGTCCAATGCTGTCGTCAGGTCCGGCATGGAGAATCCCTTCCCTTGCAGCGAAAGATCGGCGCCTGCCGTCCCGCTGACCGAAGTCGGCGTCTCGGCGACGGCATTGAGCGCCGGACCGAGTTGCACTCCTTGAATCGTGATGCCGCCCTTGAAAGGCGGCGCATCGGACCCAGCGATCAGTTTGCCCTGCCCCTTCACTTGGCCGTCGAACAGTCGGAACGACAAGGTATTCAGCTTGATCCCTTGTCCCTTCACTTCCGCCGCGATCTGAAAGTTCTTCATCTCGACCGGTTTTTTCAGGGGAAGCGAGACCGGAAGGTTCGCAGTACTGATCACCGGTGAAGTGATGTAGATGTTGGCGTCGTTCCCGGCGGCGTTTCCTGTAATCGTAAATTCCGTCTTACCCACAGCAAGCTCGAAAGTGATCGCCTCGATGTCCATCGCTTCTCTCAGCGGGCCGAATGCCCCGTCGAGTTTCACCGGCAGATTGAACGGTTGCACCAGCGAGCCGAAATGTAGCTGTGGAGTTCGGCCCAGCCGAACGTCGCGGAGCAACAACTCCATGTCTTGCAATACGTACTCCGTCGGCTTGGCGGCCGACAGATCGCGATACGTCAATCTTCCACCGTCGATGGACACTCGATCCACGGCCAACAGGGCGAGAATCTTGAGCGGCCCCTCCGTCGAGGGAATCGGAGCGCGCGACGGCTTCTCCGGCAGCGCCAGGCCTTTGCGGCCGATGGTTGAGACGTTCAAGACGCCGTTTTGGTTCTTAATAACCGTAATGACCGGCTGGTGAAGCGTGATTTCCTCCACCTCGACCTTGCCGCTCAGCAACGGCATCAGCTTCACACCGACATCCAGCGAGGAGAGCGATGCAACGGGAGCTGAGCCGAAGGACGGATCATCCAGCACCGCGAATCCCGCCACCCGTGCGCCGATCCTCGGCCAGACGGTCAAGCGAATATCTTGCAGCTGAACCTTGCGGTTGAGAGCATCTTCGATGAGCGGTTTGTACTGGTCTTGATACTTATTGAGATCGACGAAAAAAGGCAGCGCGAGCACAAGGCCGACGAGCAGGACCAGTAAGACGAGCAGGCCTATCAGAATCTTCATCGCGATCGCCCTCCAGTTGAGAATTGAGTATATAAACGCATTCCTGGCGAGTCAAACGAACAGCGATTGATATGAGCGAGTGTGCGGATACTACGAAGCAGAAGTTCTCGGCGATATGATGCTCATTGCCATGATCAGAAGACACAAAATCATGAATTACGATTTACGATGCGCGTGTCGCATCAAGCCCAATCTTTGAGTCGTAGACTGGGGACCTGTCGAACCTCTTTGAGGTTGTTGCTGACGAGTCGAACGCCAAGGCTCAGCGCATGGGCTGCGATGAGCATGTCCATTGAACCGATCGGGGTTCCCTTTGCTTCAAGCTGCCCGCGTAACCGACCATATGACCAAGCCACAGCTTGGTCAAACGCGGCGATCTCCAGCGGGGGATAGAATTGTTCGAGAGCGTGGTGGTTCTTGGACGCTTGGCGGCTCTTACCGATCCCGCACTGCTGTGATGCGAGAAATTCCAATATCTCCCACCGGATGAGACAAGAAGCGCTCAATGACGGTGGGAGATTCTTGTTTGATCAGGTAGATGCAGATGTTGGTATCGAGCATCACCTTCATGCGAGGGAGCGCTTTCGCTTCTGGAGTGGCGGCTGCTGTCTCGCCTCTTCCATGAAGTCGTCGGTAAACATGGCCAGACTGTCGATGAGCGACTGCCACGTCTGCTTCTTCGGGCGGATGACGAGCGTCTTACCTCGGCGCTGAATCTTGACTTCATTGCCCTCCAGCTGAAATTCACGGGGGATTCTAACCGCCTGGCTGTTGCCGCTCATAAAAAGCTTCATTTTTTCCGCGTCACCATTGGAAGCTCCTCACATACATAACAATGTATACACGGCGTGATATACGGTCTTGCGTCACCTGTCGACGGAGAGACAGAGGCACCCACAGTCCGCTGGTACAGGATGGGTCCGTAGTGCTGCGAGCCGGCTTCAGCACAAGCGCAGGTACTCGTCGACTGAAAACCCCGCACCTTTGAGAATCCTCACAGCCAGCCCTCTACCGATATCGCACCCGGTATGCACAGGAACCGTGACGGATATGGAGCGACCCGCATGCCGGAGAGTCAGATGGCTTCCGGCTTGCCGATCTTCAGCGAACCCTTGCGATTTGAGGAATCGAACCAGCTCTCGAGCCGTGACTTGCGGCAACCGCGGCATCAAGGTACCGCGACGGTCAGTTCTTCGACATGCACCAGTTTCTCATTTTGAGGGACCGGTTGGTGATGAGCCAGGAGGGACTGAAGATGCTGCTGAATCGCTTCGCGAATATTTCGCTTAGCCTCCTCGATAGTTTTCCCGTTGCTGAAGCAGCCCGGCAATGTGGGACTATAAGCCAGGTAGCCCATATCTTCAGACTCTTTCTCAACGACGATTTCGAAGGTGTAGTAGGTCATGGGAGCGGGCTCTTTTGCGTCAGAAGTATATCACAAGCATGACCTATCTCCATTCACAACTCTCGCTCTTACTTACAGTCTCAAACAGGCGTTCAACCACGCCGTGGGACTGCTGAATTTGACGAGTGGAGATGATGGAGGCGATGGTCGGTAGAAAGAACTGACCCGCACGCGTGAACTGCTCTGCGATGCGATGTTCTGCAAGACAACCTATGGCAGCGAGTTAGCCCCGTGCGCCAGCTATTTTTTCCCTTTTGCCATGGCCACTAGCGCTGGTCAATTAGCGGCGTATCAGGTAGCTTGCACGAGCAAGACCAGACCTCCAATTATCTTCTCGGAACCATGCCCCATCACGGGTTGGTCCGCCATCGCCGTTTAGCCCGGATAATTCACGACACGTGACACAAAAAAGCCATCGAGGCTCCGAACTGTGCTATAGGAGCGGTGTTCAGGCGCTTCTACACACCGTGGAGGAGAGACCCGATGGCGACAGACTGTATACCCCAAGTGACGTTTGA
>PHGD01000037.1 GCA_011090425.1 Nitrospira sp. LK70
AGCGCTCGGCCGCTGCCCGGCGTGACATCGTTCCCTCAACCACGGCGTCAATCACTCGTTCTCTCAAGTCTTGTGAATAGCCTGTCCCCATCAACCCGGCCTCCTTCCCGGTCTCACCAGGAAAGCACACCGACGCCTGAGTTGAGAATCCTTTTCTGATCCAGGCTATTCGAGGAATGCTCTAGATGCGGTGGATTACGCTGCAGTCTTCTTTAGGCGGAATTCGGTGCGGTAGCCGGTTGCGGCAAGGACTCGGATCAGCACATCGGTCGAGACACCCTGTGTATTGCCGTTCGCAATGGCGGTGACTCGGGTTCTTGAGGTTCCGGCGCGCTTGGCGATTTCGGCATGGGTGAGTCGTCCTGCCTGAATGATCTTGGCCAGTGACATGGTCAATTCCGAGCGAAACTCCATTTCGGCAGTGTCGGCGACTGATAGTCTCAAGGCCCGCCCAAGTTCTTCGGCTGTACGAACGGTCACACCCTTACGAGTTTTAGTGGTTGCCATGTAATACCTCCTCCAGCCGTTGTTGCCCTACCGCAATTTCATGCACCGGTGTCTTCCGTGTTTTCTTGTAGAATCCATGGAACACGATGATGGCATCCGCCAATTTGACGAAATAAAACACCCGTACAGCTGTTCCTGCGCTTTTCACTCTCAGTTCATGGACGCCGGAAGCCACCACGGGCATCGGCCTGCTGAGCGGCAGACCGAGATGAACCCCTTTTTGTATGTCGCGGAGGGCTTCGCCGATCTCCCGTTTTACCGGCGGCGATTGTTCTCGAATGAATGCCAGTGCCTTCGGATGAAACGTGATCGACTTCACACGGACAGTATGTCTCAAATTCTAGACATACTGCAAGGGCTATGGCTTGTAAGAGCCTTGGTATCGAAGCGGCTAGTCAATGAGTGCGCTGACAGCGCGAATATTGTTAGGCTTTCGATTTAACTGTTGATGAGGAATCTGAATCGGCTGGTTGACTGTTTTCTTCCTCGGCAGGTTTCTCTTCTTCCGGCACGTCAAACCACTGGACCAACATCTCTTCCCACCAGACCTGAGTCACTTCGTCTCCTGGATCGGTCCCCAGAAAGGCCACATCGTCTTTCGTGATGGACGACCCGACGAGCTGAGGCTGGAATTTCGCCCGGTTGATGACTTCTTTTGTGGCATAGCCGCCGATGATCCAGGAATCGGGATCGGCTCGGCGAGATTTGTAGGCCTTCAAGCCATGCTTGAGGTACATGAAGATCTGCTGTTGGATCGGATCGGCGACGCCGGACTGAGGCAGGCTAAGGGTTTTCTCGATGGGCTTTCGCCAATACCGATCATCGTAGCGCGACGTGATCAGCTGGAGCATCTTCTTTCCTAATTCAGCATCAAGCGGCATGGTTTCTTTCTGACTCGTTGTTATTTGCGGCCAGACAGACCTGTGAACGAGGCCTTTGCCAGGGCATTCTGGTTGAGATAGTACCCGACCATCGCCCCGGAAGCCTCAGGCTTGAGAGGGAGTTGGTCCACCTTCAATGCAAACACCGTAAAGACATAGCGATGCGGCTTGTGTCCAGGAGGAGGACAGGGTCCACCGTACCCAGACTGACCAAAATCTGTCATGCTCTGTATGCTGAACTGCGGAGCGCCAGGGCCGTCAGGCTTTCCTGCATCAGCAGCGAGCGCAGTCATATCCGGAGGAATATTGAAGACGATCCAGTGCCACCAGCCGCTACCGGTCGGAGCATCGGGGTCATAGACCGTCACCGCAAAGCTCTTGGTACCCTTCGGGGCGTTGGTCCAGCGCAATTCAGGGGATACATTGTCACCGTTGCATCCAAAGCCGTTGAAGATATGTTCTTTGCCGATGGTGCCCTTGTTCTTGATGGTCGGACTGGTGAGCTGAAAATCGGCTGCAGCACCGATGCCGGGGAGGAGCGCGATGGCAAACAGAATGCCGCCCCATGTCGGCCTCATAGCTCGTCCCCTCTCCCACAGGATGTCGAAAAAATCCTCCGGCCTCGTGTTCGCAGCGCGCCCTGCATTCTCCTCCTAACCAGCTAGCCGAGGTGTTGTTTGAAGAAGGCCTTGGCTCGTGCCCAAGCGTCCTTCGCTGCCTCCGGCCGATACACCGATGGGTCGGTATCTCGGAAAAATGCATGGGCAGCACCAGGGTAGATCTTGATCTCGCCGGCTTTCCCATACTTCTTCAACGCCGCGGCTAGTCGTTGCACGTCAGCCTTCGTAATCCAGCCATCGTCTTCACCATACAGATACAACAACGGACAGGCTAGCTTCTGGATCGGGGTATCGGGATTGGGTAGGATTGACACACGGCAGCATGAGCGCATAGGAGCCGCCCATACAAAAGCCGGTGACGCCGATCCTTGCCGCATCGACCTCTGGAACTGATTTCAGATAGGCCACGGTGGCATTCAAATCGGTCAGCCCATCTTCCTGTTTCAACGTATTCATCAGCTTGCCGGCTTCCCCGGCGTCAGTAGTGAGTGGATGCCCCAGTCGCGAATAGAGGTCCGGAGCGATTGCAACGTAGCCTTCTGCCGCATACCGTTTCGCGATATCCTTAATATGGTCGGTGAGCCCCCACCATTCCTGGACTATAATGATGGCAGGCCGCTTATCCTTGGTCTGTGGAGCCGCCACGAAGGCCCGCATCGTCACCACTTTTCCACTCGGATACTGAACGGTCGCCTCTCGGATGGATTCAGCCATGAGTCACCTCCGCACTTTAGCGAGTGCTGAATCACGAGCCCTGAGTGCTGAGTGAGAACCCCTCGCCGAGAAATCGTCTGGTTTCCTGCTCTTCAACTCAAGACTCAGCAATCAAATCTCAGCACTTACTTAATTGCCTGCCACCATCATCTCGGAGATTTTAAGCGTCGGGCTCGCAATGCGTCCACGGAACACGAGGTCATTCCCGACCACTTCGAGATCCTTGAACATCTGTTTGAGATTCCCCGCAATGGTGATTTCTTCGACAGGATAGGTGATTTCGCCGTTTTCAATCCAGAACCCACTGGCCCCGCGCGAGTAATCGCCGGTGACCATATTGATTCCGAACCCGATCAGCTCGGTGACATAGAGCCCTTCCTTGACCGAGCCGATAATCTCTTGAGGACTCTTCACGCCGGGCACGAGATAGAAGTTCGTCGGGCCGACTGACGGACTTTCGCCCACGCTCCGCGACGCATTTCCGGTCGAGGGAAGGCTCAGCTTCTTTCCGGAATAGGTATCGAGCAAATAGCTTTTCAGCACGCCACGCTCCACGATCGTGTTCTTGCGCGTGGCCAACCCTTCGCCGTCAAACGGACGAGATCCGAGACCTCCGACCATACGGCCGTCGTCGTACACGGTCATCAGATCGGATGCAACCACCTGGCCCATTTTGTCGAGAAGAAACGAGGCCCGCTTGTAGAGACCGTAGCCGGACACAGCGCTGCATAAGTTTGCCAGCAGACTCCCGGCCGTTTCTTGATCGAACACGACCGGCACTCGCTTCGTCGCCACCTTGCGTGCACCCAACCGGCGAATGACTCGCCTGGCCGCCTCCTGCCCGATCGACTCTGCAGACGCCAACCGTGCAAACTTGCGTTGGACCTCGTACCAGGAATCTCGCTGCATGGCCTCGGTTCCGGACTCAGTCGCAATCGGGGAGACGGACAGCGAAAAATTTGAACTCTTATAGGACCCAACGAATCCGTGGCTGTTCGCCAGCACCACTCGTCCGGACGACGAATCGAACTCCGCACCTTCCGAGTTCGTCACCCGTGGGTCGGCAGCAAAGGCCGCCGCTTCTCCGCGCTTGGCCCAATCAATCTGCGTTTCCGTATTGACCACCGTCTCATCATAGAGATCAAGGCTCGGCTGCTCTGTGGCCATCTGAGCCACATCCGGTAACCCTGATACCTCATCCTCAACCACCGCCCTGGCCAAGGCGCACGTGTCTGCAACAAGCCGTTCGAGGGAGTCTTTCGTAAAATCGGACGTGGATGTGGTCGCCGACCGCTTTCCGATGAAGACGCGCAATCCTAACCGCTTCTCCCTCGCCTTCGTCAATCGATCGACCGCGCCGATCCGTACTTGGACCGAAAGGGTCTCCCCATCGGCCACCACGATATCGGCCTCCGTTGCGCCGCAGGCTTTCGCACGAGCCAGGACATCGGCAGCAAGTTGGGCATACCCGTTGGTCGTATCTTTTTGGCTTGAGGACTTTTGGAGCATGACCTTACGAGTAACGCCTTCCTATCTCTGCGTACCGCCGACCGTAATTTCGTCGATCTTGATTGTCGGCAAGCCCACGCCGACCGGCACAGATTGGCCGTCCTTGCCGCAAGTGCCGATGCCGTTGTCGAGCTTCAGATCGTGTCCGACCATGGACACCTTGGTGAGGATCTCCGGTCCATTCCCGATCAATGTGGCTCCCTTCACCGGTGTCGTGATCCGTCCGTCCTCGATGAGGTAGGCCTCGCTGGCAGAGAACACGAACTTTCCGTTCGTGATATCGACTTGCCCGCCTCCGAACGAGACGGCGTACAGCCCATTTTTCACCGACCGGATAATGTCCTGAGGATCCGACTCCCCGGCTAACATGAAGGTATTCGTCATTCGAGGAAGCACCACGCTTTGATAATTCTCACGCCGACCGTTGCCGGTGAGGGGAATCCCCATGAGGCGTGCGTTGAGCTTATCGGTGATATAGCGGCGGAGGATGCCCTTCTCAATGAGTGGGGTGCAGCTGGTCGGTGTTCCCTCATCATCCATATTCAACGAGCCTCGTCGAAACGGAAGGGTTCCATCATCGACGATCGTACAGACGTCCGATGCCACGCGTTTTCCGACCAAATTTGAGAAAGCCGATGTTTTTTTCCGGTTGAAATCGGCTTCCAATCCATGTCCGATCGCTTCATGCAACAGAATACCAGGCCATCCGCCGGCCAACACAACAGGCATCACCCCGGCCGGAGCATCCACGGCGGACAAATTAAGGATCGCCTCTCTCGCGGCTTCTCGCGCATAGCTCAAGTGTCGATTGTCCTCACGGTAGAACTCGAACCCAACCCGGCCTCCTCCACCGAAGCTTCCAACCTGTCGATTGTCACGATCCTCGGCAATACAGGTGATTTGCAGACGGGACAACGGTTGAATGTCGCCGACCAGCGCCCCATCAGACGTCGCTACAGCCACCACCTTGTACTCAGTGTTGAAAGAAGCCATCACGTTCTTAATACGAGGATCGTACCGCCTGGCTTCGGCATCGATTTCATTCAATAACGTCACACGATCGGCCGTCGCCACCTCGGCCCTCGCCCGTTCGATCGGATACAAGTCTCTGGTCGGTCGGCGCTGGGTGGGTACCGGAGCGGGAGAATCTCCCTTGGGAGAATTGGCGATGTAGCGTGCCGTATCGGCCGCAATCTCCAGATCCTTCTTCGTGAGTTCGTCCGAGTAGGCAAACCCTGTTTTTTCGCGGGCGGTCGCACGGACCCCGACCCCTTGAGACACGCCCTTCGCAGCGCGTTTGACGATGCCTTCCTCCATCGAAACCGACTCCGACGTGCGGGACTCGAAATAAAGATCCGCATAATCAACATCCTTCACGTTCAGCCGATCGAGCGCGTGCTGGGCTTCGAGTTCGGTGACACCGAATTTGGCTAGCTGAACCGGCTCAAGCATACTATGGTTACCTCCTCATCCCTGTCGGCTGATGGGCGAGTATAGCCCATTCATTTCCGCCGTCGCAATGCGACGCGTCACAGAGCCGGATTGGTGAGACCGTTTCCGAGTTATCGTTTGACATTCCTTACCCCCGACAGTAGACTTTCCCCACTTGTCTCCCCTAAATAACTAACGCTGGATATGAGGAGAGCGCTCTAGGCTTGTATGGCACATCACTCGACTTCAAGTTTCGACCATCTGTCCGAGAGCGAATTGACCGCCAAGTTGGAGCCGGAACTGCTTCCGAAACATGTTGCGGTCATCATGGACGGCAACGGTCGGTGGGCCGAACTTCGCGGTCTCCCTCGCATCGCAGGCCATCGCGAAGGCATCAATTCCGTCAGGGAGATGATCACCCTCTGCTTGGAACTCGGTATCCATGCTCTGACCATCTACGCGTTTTCGCAAGAAAATTGGAACCGCCCGACACAAGAAATCAGCGCGCTCATGGGGCTCTTGGAGCATTACCTTTCTACCGAACGGGCCAGCTTGATTGAGCAAGGTGTGTGCTTCCGTGCCATCGGCCGCCACGAGCTGCTCCCCCCATCGGCCCAACACTGGGTTCGCATGACCGAGAAAGAAACGGGTCACCTCGATAAGCTGATCCTGACGGTCGCCCTCAGCTACGGAGGACGAGCAGAAATCGTCGATGCAGTAAAAACGCTGCTGGAGGACGTCCAGACGGGAACTGTACAAGCGAGCCTTATCGATGAAACCACGATCCAGCAGTACCTGTACACACACTCGCTCCAGGACCCGGATTTACTGATTCGGACGAGCGGAGAAACCAGGATCAGCAACTTTCTCCTGTGGCAGCTGGCCTACACGGAGTTGTGCTTCACGCCGACCTTGTGGCCCGATTTTCGGCGACGGGAGTTCCTGCTCGCGCTGATCGAGTATCAACGACGGGAGCGCCGCTTTGGCCGAGTCCTGAGCACCGTCTCTTCGTAGCCCTTGTGGGGCATCCACCCAGTACCGAAGGCCTCCCTCGCAGCTCGATATCCGTGACCACCTCACCAGCACGCACAAGAGGGTTCGATCTCCGGCGTCTCTATACGGCAGCTGTGCTTATTCCGGCGGTCTACATCATTATCGTGTACCTCGCTCCATGGGCCTTGACGCTGCTCTTGATCGCCGTAGGGTCCATTGCGTTAGTGGAGCTGTATCAGATCTGTTTTCAGTCCCGTTTCAACCGTCTCGTGGTCGGAGTTGGACTGGCAGCCTTTGTCCTGGTCGTAGCGCACGATCACTTGTCTCTTGCTTTGCCTCCTCTTCTGGCCGCCTCGGTGCTCGCTGTGTCGATCGCTGTTTCCATTTCACCCGATCGGACTGATCACCTGTGGAAAGGTACCCTGATTGTCCTCTCCGGTGTGCTGTACGTCGGCTTTCCCCTCAGCACAGTGGTATCGACCCGCTCCTTGCCGACTGGTGAATTCCTTGCCCTGTTTCTAGCGGTAGTCACGTGGACGTCCGACACCGGCGCCTACTACGCCGGAACCCTGTGGGGCAAACACCCTCTTCTACCGTCGGTCAGCCCGAAGAAAACTGTCGAGGGAGTACTCGGAGGGCTCGCACTGGCCGTTGGTACCGCATTATTGGCTCAGTGGTGGTTTGCCTCACAACTCTCACCGTCGGATGCGGTCATTCTCGGTATACTGCTGACCGTAACAGGTTTGCTCGGAGACCTTTTTGAATCGGCAATTAAACGCCGGATGGGCGTCAAAGATTCCGGTGGAATCCTGCCCGGCCATGGCGGTATGTTGGACCGGCTCGATAGTCTCTTGTTCACCGCCCCCACCTTCTACTACTATGTCGCCTACGTACGCAGCCTGTCGCCGTCTCTATAGGAGAATTGAGAGGAGAGGATATGAAGTCGATTATCATCCTGGGATCGACCGGATCGATCGGAACCAACACGCTCGATATCGTCCGACGGTTTCCTGAGGAATTCCGGGTCGTCGGACTGACGGCCGGCAATAACATCGACAAGCTTGAAGCCCAGATCCGCCAATTCAAACCCAAGGCTGTGGCGCTCTCCACTGAGTCCTCTGCGGCGTTGCTCCGAAACCGCTGTGTCGATCTCCCGGTGGAGATCATGGCGGGGGAAGAAGGCATCACCCAGGTGGCATCGGTGCTGGATGCCGAATTGGTGATTTCCGCCATCGTGGGAGCGGCAGGACTCGTTCCGACCTTGTCGGCCATCCGAAGTGGAAAGCACATTGCCCTGGCCAATAAGGAGCCGATGGTGATGGCCGGTAAACTGATGCAGGACGAGGCCCGAAAACATGGTGTCAGGATTTTCCCGGTGGACAGTGAGCACAGTGCCATCTTTCAATCATTGGAAGGGCATCGGATTGA
This sequence comes from Nitrospira sp. LK70, assembly GCA_011090425.1. GTDB lineage: Bacteria > Nitrospirota > Nitrospiria > Nitrospirales > Nitrospiraceae > Nitrospira_D. The sequence goes on from PHGD01000037.1 coordinate 8,084, forward strand.
AGATGTCCGGCGATTGATTCTCACAGCATCCGGCGGAGCTCTCTGGACACTGACCCTGGAGCAGCTCCTGAATGTGACACCGGAACGAGCCCTGCAACACCCCAACTGGAAGATGGGATCCAAAATCACCATCGACTCGGCCACGTTGATGAACAAAGGATTGGAAGTCGTGGAAGCCCGCTGGCTTTTCAACATTCCCGAGTCCAACATCGACGTGTTGGTTCATCGAGAAAGCATCATCCACTCTCTGGTAGAATACAACGATCGCTCCATGATCGCCCAACTGGGACTTCCGGATATGCGAACCCCTATCTCCTACGCAATGCGCCATCCTGCTAGAATGGCCCTTGACCTCCCTTCACTGGATTTGACGGAGATCGGGCAATTAACCTTTTGCAAACCCGACCATGATCGCTTTCCTTGCCTTAATCTCGGGTACGAGTCGCTTCGAATCGGCGGCACTATGCCAGCCGCAATGAATGCCGCGAACGAAATTGCCGTCGATGCGTTCCTCAACCATGGCCTCCGTTTCAGTGAAATCCATCAGGTCATTCGCAGTACGATGGAAGCTCATGCCCAACAAGAAATTACCTGCCTTGATGATGCGCTGGAAGCTGATCGATGGGCTCGAGAAAAGGCTGGATCGCTGGTGCATGCGTTCGCCCACTGACGATCGTTTGCATTTCACGCGGCGAATGTTAGAGTAGAAGAATGCAATCATGACACGGAGTTCCTGATGACGTCAGTACTTGCCTGGTCCCCCGATACATTGTGGCTGCTCCTCCAGAAAGCCTGGTGGTTCCTTGTGGTGCTTGGCGTACTGGTCGCCTTCCATGAGCTCGGTCATTTTCTCGCCGCTCGGTGGGTCGGAGTGAAAGTTCTTAAGTTTTCCATCGGTTTCGGTCCGAAGATATTCGGCCGCCAGGTCGGCGAAACCGAGTATCTCGTCTCTGCCGTACCACTCGGCGGGTATGTCAAATTGTTCGGGGAGGATGAGGCGGAGGCGACAACCGCAGAGGACCGCCGACGATCGTTTTCGCACCAAGGCCTGTGGGGGAAGGTTCTTATCGTGGCGGCGGGCCCGGGATTCAATTTTATTCTGGCCTATCTGATCTTCGCCGGCTGGTTGTCCACTGGTGCGCCGTTGTTTGTCCCGACGTTCCGCGATCTGAGCGCCGACGTCGAAGCCTTGGTTCCCGGTTCTCCCGCATCCATGGCAGGAATGGAAGTCGGCGACCGCATCGTCAAGGTCAACGGCAAAGACATCTCGACCAAAACGGAGTTGCTCGATCTCGTCTCCAAGAGTAAGGGCCAGTCTGTCTCACTCGAAATCCGACGAGCTGACCAGCTGAAAACACTGACTGTGACTCCGATTCCAGTTACTGGAGATGAAGCCGCTGGAGACGAACCGCTGTATACGATCGGCGTTGAGGAAACGCCTCCTCTCGTCACATCGGTCATGCATGGATCGCCCGCCTCCCTGGCCGGATTCAAGCCGGGCGATCGAGTGGTGACGATAGAAGGCGAAACCATCTACACGTGGGCGCAGATGACCACCCGGGTAAGGGAACACCCGCAGAAACCGCTGAAAATCGAGGTCCTCCGCGACGGAAATCGTACCGCACTGACAGTCACGCCGACCAGCGACAAAGTGACGGTGAACGGACAGACTCTGGAAGTGGGGAAAATCGGCATCTCGGGACCGGGTCGTTCGTTGATGCATTCCGACAACCCCGCAGAGGCTGTGTATCAAGGACTGGAAGCCACATGGGGATGGACCGAACTAACCACGATCGGCCTCTACAAAATGATCGTGGGCGATATTTCGAGCAAGAATATCGGTGGACCCCTGACCATCGCCAATATTTCCGGTGAAGCTGCTTCCCAGGGCGCCTCCAGCGTCGTGTTCCTGATCGCTATCCTGAGCATCAACCTGGGTGTCCTCAATTTATTGCCGATCCCGATCCTCGACGGCGGCCACTTGCTCTTTTTCTTGATTGAGGGCGTTCTCCGCAAACCGCTCGGCGAACGGCAGCGAGAATTCGCCCAGCAAGTGGGATTGGTATTACTGGTCGGTGTGATGATCTTCGCCTTCTGGAACGACCTGGAACGTATCTTCTCTCGCTAAACCTTTCATGAAAACCTCGCAGTTACTCATCCCTACCTTACGGGACGATCCCGGCGAAGCGGAGACCGTCAGCCATCGATTGATGCTGCGCGCCGGACTGATCCGAAAAGTAGCAGCCGGGATCTATACCTATCTTCCACTCGGTCTCCGTGTGATCCGGAAAATCGAGCAGATCATCCGCGAGGAAATGAACCGCGCCGGCGCGCAGGAACTGTTGATGCCGATCGCGTCCCCTGCTGAATTATGGAAAGAAACAGCCCGCTGGGACTACTACGGAAAGGAGTTGTTGCGCTTCAAAGACCGTCATGAACGCGATTTTTGCTTGGGTCCGACACATGAAGAAGTCGTTACCGATCTCTTCCGGCGAGAAGTACGTTCCTATCGCCAACTCCCGCTGAATTTCTACCAGATCCAAACCAAATTTCGGGATGAGATCCGCCCAAGATTTGGGCTCATGCGAGGGCGGGAATTCATCATGAAGGATGCCTATAGTTTCGACGTCGATGAGGCTGGGGCCAAGGTCAGCTATCAGAAAATGTACGATGCCTACACCCGAATCTTCACGCGATGCGGGCTCACCTTTCGGGCGGTTGAAGCCGACACAGGTCTCATCGGCGGGGACGTATCGCATGAGTTCATGGTTCTGGCTGATACGGGCGAAGCCACGGTGGCATACAGCGATCAGGGTTCGTACGCCGCCAATCTTGAACGGGCGGAAGTCCTTCCTGCTGTTGATGTCGATGCAGCGTCTCTTCTGTCACTGACTCCGATCTCAACGCCCCAACGACGGACGGTTGAGGAAGTCACGGCCTTTTTGCAGATAACACCGCGACAACTGGTAAAGACCCTCTTGTACCGGTCGGGGGAGGAGACTGTCGGGGTCTTGATTCGAGGAGACCACGAAGTCAACGAAGTCAAATTAGCGCGGCTGCTCAAAGTAACCGATGTTGTGCTTGCCGATCCCGAGACGGTCCAACATGTAACGGGGGCTCCGCCAGGATTTGCCGGACCAGTCGGCCTGCGGCACGTACGAATCTTGGCGGATCACGCCGTTCGTGGAATGAAAAACTTTGTCATCGGTGCCAACAAATCCGACACCCACTATCGAAACGCCAATCTCGACCGCGATTTCACGGTCGAACTTTTCGCCGATCTTCGCAATGCGCAAGCCGGCGACCCTTCTCCTCGAGGGCATGGTGTGCTCACCCTCGCCAAAGGGATCGAAGTCGGGCAGGTGTTCCTGCTCGGCACCAAGTACAGCGACAAGATGAACGCCACCATCCTGGACGATCAAGGCAAGGAGCGCCTCGCTATCATGGGTTGCTACGGCATCGGCGTCGGTCGGACGGCCGCTGCGGCAATCGAGCAACATCACGATGAAAAAGGGATCATCTGGCCGTTTCCCATCGCACCATTCCACGTACACCTCCTGACGGTCAGCCAATCAGAAAAGACGATTGAGGCTGCCACAGGTCTCTATTCTGATTTGACGGCGGCAGGCCTCGAAACATTGTGGGACGACCGCGCCGATCGCGCCGGTGTCAAGTTCAACGATGCCGACCTCATAGGCGCTCCCTTCCAGATCGTCGTTGGCGACAAAGGCCTCGCAGACGGAGTCGTGGAGATCAAGATTCGACGGACAGGAAACAAGTCCCGCATCGCACCCGGCGACCTTGTCGCCCAACTCAGAAAACTTTCCATCGAAGCCAATCCGTCCGTCGCTTGAGCCACACGTCGGCTTGCGACTGAAAACCGCCTCACATTTTTCGGAAACGGCCGACACAAAATGGCTTTTCCTTGCCTTCTCAGGTCATTCCGCTAGACTGAAATTCGATTCGGAGATCGATGACCTATACATGACGGCGCCTGCCGATCCGGCATACAACCTGATTCATTCACGTTTCGATCTCGGAGAAACTGCGGTCGGATGCACACCAAGCCGATGACTCAGAATGTCCACGAACTGCAGCAAAAGGTCGAACACACGGAGCACGTCAAACGTCTTACGATCCAGATTCATGCGGCCAGCAATCTCGACCACATTCTCCTCGACTTGCATAAGGACATCTTAAGCCTGTTCGACGCAGAAGATCTGACGCTGTTTGCGTTCGACTCTGAAAAGAAGGAAATTTTCTCCAAAGTTCCTCATATCGATGGCGTTGAAGAAGTCCGCATCCCAATTACCGAACAGAGTCTCGCCGGTTTCTGTGCCAAGTACCTTCGTCCCGTCAATATCGCTGATGCGTACAACATCGCTGAACTTCATGCGATCCATCCCTCCCTACTCCACGACACCTCCTACGACAAACGCACCGGCTTCAAGACGAAACAAGTCTTAACTTACCCGATCGTCGCCGACAATAAGTACCTGATGGGAGTCCTTCAACTTCTCAATAAAAAGAGCGGAAGCCGGTTTACCCGAAGGGACGAAGAAGCCGTCGACGAGATCGCCAAAGCGCTGGGAATCGCTTTTTTCAACCTTCGAAAGACGTCCAAGAAGAATCCCACGAAGTTCGATCTCTTGGTCAGCACCAATCGGATCACCCAGAATGAACTCGACCAGGTCATCGCCGACTCCCGAAAAGGGATGAGCGATCTGGAAAGCATTCTGCTCGAAAAGCACAAGATTCCCAAACTCGAAATCGGCAGATCGCTCGCTCACTTCTATAAGTGTCCGTACATCGAATACAGCGAACGCACCGTCGTCGATGTGGAGCTGCTGAAGAATCTCAATGTCGACTACCTGAAAAAGAACCATTGGATGCCGCTCAAGCGAGACCGCATGGCGGTCGAGATTCTGACCGACGATCCGGGTGACCTGGATCGCGTTCAAGACATCAAGAGGACGTTCCCCGGCCTCAACATTCGGTTCGCCGTCAGTCTCCGCCGCGATATCGCTCAATTTCTGAGTTCGGCTACCGGACAGAGCGACAGCGGAGGACGGAAGCTCGACGAAAATGTTTCCGACATTCTCGGCGAACTCGTCACCGAGGCACAGGCCGAGGCGATGGAGGACTCCGCTGCCGCCGCCGGGGGATTGGATGAAAACGACAGCGCGATCGTCCGTCTGGCCAACCAAATCATTGCCGATGCCTATCGTCAGAATGCGTCGGACATTCACATCGAGCCGTATGGAGAAAAACGTGAAACCTTGGTCCGTTTCCGTGTCGACGGTGATTGTTTCGAGTACATGAAAATCCCGCAGAGTTACCGACGGGCGATCGTCTCACGACTCAAGATCATGGCCAGCCTGGACATTGCCGAGCGCCGTAAACCCCAAGATGGAAAGATCAAATTCAAGCTCTCGGAAACGAAGGAGATCGAGCTGCGCGTCGCGACCCTTCCCACAGCCGGATACAATGAGGACGTGGTCATGCGGATCCTCGCCGCGAGTGAGCCACTGCCTCTCGACAAGATGGGGTTCTCGGAACGGAACCTCAAGGCGCTCAAGGAGATTTCTGAAAAACCTTACGGTATCATCCTGTGTGTCGGACCGACCGGTTCCGGTAAAACGACGACGCTGCACTCAGTCCTGGGCAACATCAACACCGCAGACATCAAAATATGGACGGCCGAAGATCCGGTCGAAATTACGCAATACGGGCTGCGTCAAGTACAGGTCCAACCGAAGATCGGTCTGACATTCGCCAATGCGATGCGTGCATTTCTCAGAGCCGACCCCGATGTCATCATGGTGGGAGAAATGCGGGATAAAGAGACCGCCGACACAGGCATCGAAGCGTCACTCACCGGTCATCTGGTACTGAGTACATTGCACACTAACAGCGCAGTCGAAACGGTCACTCGTCTGCTCGACATGGGTTGCGATCCGTTCAGTTTTGCCGATGCCATGCTGGGTGTGCTCGCACAACGGTTGGCTCGCCGGATCTGCAAGGACTGCAAGGAGCAGTACATCGGAAGCAACGAGGAGTATGAAGAACTCCGACTGGGGTATGGACCGGACTATTGGGATAAGCTCGGCATTAAACAGGACAATACTTTCAAGCTGTCCCGTGGGAAGGGATGTGAAACGTGCAACCGGTCCGGCTTTAAGGGTCGCGTCGCCTTACATGAACTCCTCTTGGGTACAGACCACATGAAACGAATGGTGCAACAAAGGGCTCGCACCGAGGAGATGTTGAAAACCGCCATCGCGGAAGGGATGACGACGCTCGTACAAGACGGCATTCAAAAAGTCTTACAAGGTCACACGACATACAAAGAAGTCAAAGCGGTCGCCATTAAATAGTCTTTCAACTGACCGCGATACAACCTGATTTCCGGAGCCCGCCCCTTTCACCCCTCCCCACACCCATGTTGAATGCGCCGCACGGTACCGAGCACCTATGCTGCGGGTCACATTGCTTTTCCTGGCCTCAGTGCCCTTTCTCACGGGATGTGAATCCACGAACCCTGTACTGCCGAAGGCTGCGAGCGTGCTCGACAGCCGAACCGGCAGGACTGTACTCGACATTGCCGACGCAAGGCAGGAAGGTCAGCCGGCAGGAGGTGGGGCCGAGCTGGACTGATGGTTCATGAAAGTCTGGAGATGTTTATTCTCGTTGGGAGATAACCCCTCAAACTCTACTCCGTAGGTCTGTTCTTTCCCCCACCGGACCGTGGCGGCTTCGATGAACATGGATGCCGCCAGAGTGGGTAGTCGCAAACTCATGGCGATTCGGTCTCCTGGTGTAATCACCGCTTCCGTCATCACACGCACACCTTTTGCCGACAGGTCATAGACGATCCCTAGACTTTGTTCAACCGCCCCTTTCCTCAGCACACCGACCCTGGTCAACGAACAGGGAAATGGAGCCGACACACGCACCCGAGGGTGTTTGCGCAATTGTGGGATATTCCGTCCACTGATGCCCTTGACACCTAGATCATCCGTCATAATTTACTCTTTCGCTATACCTGAAGTATTCAGATACTCAGTCAACCGCGTTAACGACGATTGCGAGACCGTGCTGAACGCAAGTCCATGGAACTGATGATTCGTCCAGCAAACGGTGGCCACCGCTACCTCTGCTGGAGGAGTGCCCTTGGTCAGTCGAAGCGCGAGAGAAACCTTGTCGCCAGGCTTGATGGCCGCTTCGGTGCTCACGCATGCGCCCTGCAGCGACAAATCATAGACCACACCAACATCACTGACCGGTTTCCAACACCACCATCTGGTTGTCAGAGAAGAAAGCGAACAACCGAAGGGCACGGGAATGCGCAGTCGGGGGTATCGTCGAACTTTGTCATGTGTCAGGTCCGGCGGATGAATCGTCTGCATGCGAATCCACCTTGTGAGAGACACTGTATCTCACAAGGTGGATTCTGCGAACTATTTTTGAACTTTATGTGTGGATTGTCGTCGCAACAGGATGCGAGGACGATTCGACACGGGGCTTTCTCGCGTTGCGGAAGGAGTAGGGTTGGGAACGCTTCAGGTGACTCGTCGTGGGATGCCCGTTCCGGCGAAGGCCTCCGCCTGGGACAGGAACCGCGGGTGAAGGTGCCTTGCTTCCGGGGGAAACCGGAACTGCACAGCCCAACAGACGCTCGATCTCTCGGAGTTGCTGAGAGTCTTCTCCCGTCACAAAACTTGTCGCGCGACCGGTCGTCTTCATTCGGGCTGTGCGACCGATGCGATGCACATAATCTTCCGGACAATTCGGCAGATCGAAATTGATCACATGGCCGATGTTTGCGACATCGATCCCTCTAGCCGCAATATCCGTTGCGACCAGCACACGGAAGGATCCGCGTTTAAACCCTTCCAGTGCGGCGCGCCGTTGCGACAAGCTCCGGTCTCCGTGCAATACAGCCACTCGATGGCCGGCACGACCCAGCAGGTGTCCCAACCGATCAGCGCGATGTTTCGTTCTGGTAAACACGAGGGCTGTGTCCGATTCGCCGCCGAGTAATGATAGGAGAAGATCGGCTTTGTCGGCGTGGGATGTGTAATGCACCGCTTGCGTGATACCCTCGGCCGTCGTGGCAGACCGTGCGACCATCACACGCACCGGATTGTTCACGCTGGCTTGGACCAGCCGCGCCAAGTCAGCCGGCAAGGTAGCCGAAAACAGCAGCGTCTGTCGTTGTTCCGGCAAGGCATCGAGTATCTGGTTGATTTGCGGGGCAAAGCCCATGTCCAACATCCGATCCGCTTCATCCAACACCAACATCTTAATCGACGACAACAAGATCGTGCCGTTCCACATGTGATCGAGGAGACGGCCCGGCGTCGCGACCAAGATATGGGGGCTCTGCCGTAAACCTCGTATCTGGGCCTGCATATCAGCCCCCCCTACGATCACGGTCGCGGAGATCCGCCGACTCCGTCCCAACTTCTCGATTGTGGCTAAGATCTGCAACGCCAGCTCACGCGTCGGCGCCAAGATCAAGGCCTGTGGCTGTCCTTTGGGAAGCATTGCGAGCCGTTCAATGATTGGAATGACGAAAGCAGCAGTCTTCCCTGTCCCGGTCTGAGCGCATCCGATGACATCTCGCCCTGCAAGCGCCGGTGGGATGGCTTGCTCCTGAATGGGAGTCGGTGCGGCGAATCCGGCACCAGCCAAGTCTTGCAACAGTGCTTCGGACAAACCGAGAGCACGGAAATTCACATGAACAGACGTATCCACTTACAATATCCTTTCAGTTTGATCGCATGATGACGGGATCAGAGAACCGAGGGGAGAAACAACCGAGCAGGGTGCCGCTCCAAACCGGACCTGGTCGCGATGCGATCGCGAGATCCGCTATAGTTTGAACATCTCCTCGCCGGACCAGCACGAGTGAAATGCATGGTCACCATACAGCATCGCTGATCACGCGTCAACTCGCTCGTTGATTCTGATTGCCGAGACGGACAGATGTATTGCGGTCACAGCATGGGGCTTTCGCCCTATGACACGGCCATCTGAACATTCACCCTCCAGAAGGTTTATGAGATAATCCATTCATGATCCTGAAGCGTTGGCTCGTCGGCGATCCTCTCAAGACCGCCCAAGCAAGACACGAACGGCTTTCAAAGACGATAGCCCTTGCCATCTTCTCATCGAACGCCATTTCTTCTGTCGCCTATGGGACCGAGGAAATCCTGTTCGTGCTCGCGCTCGCCGGAGCTGCTGCAGTCTCCTGGTCGATCCCGATCAGTCTCGCCATTCTTTTCTTGATCTTGGTCCTCACCATCTCGTATCGCCAGATCATTTATGAATATCCGGAGGGAGGTGGAGCCTACGTCGTTGCACGGACGAACCTCGGCGATCGGCCGGCTCTCGTAGCGGCCGCGGCGCTGATGATCGACTATGTCTTGACGGTGGCCGTCAGCGTGGCAGCAGGCATCGCAGCACTCACGTCGGCTATCCCAAGTCTGTTCATTCACCGGGAAGGCCTGGGGCTTGTCGCCATTCTTTTTATGATCGTGATGAACCTTCGTGGGGTTCGTGAATCAGGCAAATTCTTCGCCATCCCAACCTATTTTGCCATCGGAGCGCTGGGCCTGCTTGTCATCGTGGGAACAGTTCGATCTCTGTCCGACTCCGGGTCACCTCCTGTTTCGACAAGTTCTGGAGAGACAGAAACACTGACCCTGTTCTTAGTCCTCCGGGCCTTTGCTGTAGGCTGTTCGACAGTCACCGGCATGGAAGTCATCTCAAACGGAGTGAGAGCCTTTCGCCAGCCCGAATCTAAAAATGCAGCCATTACCATGGTGTGGATGTCGACCATCCTCGCATCCCTGTTCACGGGCATCAGCTGGATGGCCTATCACTACGGCATCCTGGCCAAGATCGATGAAACGGTGGTCTCGCAACTGGCTCGCCTAACGTTCGGCACCGGTCCTATCTATTACGCCGTCCAGATCAGCACCATGGCCTTGTTGGTGCTGGCGGCCAACAGCGCCTTTGCGGGCTTCCCGAACCTGGCATCAATCCTGGCTCGGGACGGATTCATGCCCCATCAGATGGCGACATTCGGCGATCGCCTGGTCTTCTCCAACGGCATTATTATTCTTGGGTTCTTCGCCTGCCTCTTGCTCGTCCTGTTCGAAGGAGATACTCACGCGCTGATTCCCTTGTATGCCATCGGCGTGTTTGTATCATTCACTCTCTCGCAAGCCGGTATGGTCAGGCGATGGTTGGTTAAGAAAGGTCCGCATTGGCAGACCAAACTGATCGTCAACGGGCTGGGCGCCGTGACCACCGGTATTGCGACGCTCATCATCGCCAGCGCCAAGTTCATGCAGGGCGCCTGGATCGTATTCCTGTTGGTCGCGATCCTCCTGCTGATGTTTCAAGGGATTCGCTCGCACTATAAGGCCGTGAGCGAACAGATCGCGTTGGACCGTCGAGGTGAACGGCCGCCGTTGCCTCGCCGCAATATCGTGATCATTCCGATCAGCGGCTTGAATCGTGCCGTGGTTCGGGCCCTCGACTTTGCGAGAAGCCGGCCCGGCGAAATCCGCGCTGTCTTCGTGGATGTTGATCCCGAAGAAAGCGCCAAGGTCAAAATCCAGTGGGCCCAATGGGGCGGTGGCGTCAATTTGATCGCCCTCTCCTCACCTTACCGCTCGGTCCTGGGATCGTTGCTGGATTACGTCGAAGAAGTGCTCGAGAAAGACCCAAACACCTGGGTGACGGTCATAATCCCGGAAATTCTTCCCGCCAGGTGGTGGCAGAGCATCTTGCACAACCAGCGGGCCCTGATGCTCAAAGGCAAATTGCTCTTCAAGGACCGTGTGATTATCACTGACGTTCCTTATCACCTGACCAGGTGACCATGATACGTCAACCGCCGTCTGTCACGCGTCCCGCGTGTCTCCTCAGCACCAGCACTTTCATTCTTGCCTTCTGCCTCTGCTTACCGTTGCACACCCTGGCATTCAAGATCACGGAACCAACGGCAGGCGCCACGCTCACGAGCGGAAGCACGGTTCCGGCAGGTGTAGACCTTGGAAAGGACATCGGTATCGTGAAGGTCCGCTATTATTGGTACGGCGAACAGGACGAGACCCTGGTCGAACAGGATGATTCAACGGCTACCGGTTCGATCGTAGCACCAGTCGCGATGATCGGACTCGCTGAACAGAACCCATCCTTCGGCGGGCCGTTGAAAGTGCCTCAGAACAGCATTGGACCGATGCGGCTCTTGGCGGTGGCGGAAATTTCTCGTGGACGATTGAGCGCAAGGTCCGTGTTCGATGAAGTGATCGTGAATGTCGCTCCCTCTGCTGACCTGACCATCATCGATTTCGAGACCGACAAACCGCTTCAACTGGGTCGGGCTGGGCAATCGTCTGCCTTCGGCCATGTCGATTCACTGGGCAAGGTCTTCGAGCTCCCGGTCGTCGGCGACTTCACCGACGGCGTCACTCGACGCATCAGCACACCGGCCAGCGGGACTCGTTACACATCCTCCAATGATAAGGTTATTAAGGTGGTGGCGGATGGCTTGCTTCAAATCGTCGGCAACGGAAAGACCACCATTACCGTACGTAATCGCGACAAGCAAGGCTCGCTCGATATCGACGTGAACGTGAACGACGAGCCAAACGAACCACCGATCGCCGACGCAGGCCTGAACAAATCCGTCAAGGCCGGCTCTCGTGTGAAACTCAGCGGGCTGAACAGCCGTGACCCGGAAGGCGAAGCGCTTTATTATAGTTGGAGCCAGGTGCGTGGCAGCAAAATTTCACTGCTCGACGCCAATAGCTCAGACGCTTCCTTCCTAGCGCCGGCTGTCTCAGAACCGCGGATCTACCGCTTCAAATTGCGGGTAACCGACAAAAAGGGAGCGGATAGTTTACCGGCGTTTGCGGATGTGAAGGTAGAACCGTAGAAGCGCGAAGCTACTTCTTGGGAGGCTCCCGCCGACGGAGCGCACTGGCTCAGTATTTCCTGGAGCCGGTGGGACCACCGCCTGCCTGGTAGTATCGTCTACTGTTACCTCAAATCGATCCGTACCTTCTCGATGGTGCCGATGAACTTAAGCGGCGGCTGATAGTCGGGTGTCACCGGCTGACCGCTGTCCTCACCGATGCCGAAAGCGGCTGGGTGATTCGGCCTTCAGCCCCGCGGATCGCCTGGCGCTACCGATCGTGGATCCTCGCTTAGATTGAGACCACGTTGCGGCTTACACACACATCGACCGGCCGTCGCCAAGGGCAACCCAACCGCGCATGATCCGGTACACGAACCAGAGCCCGAGCACGATCATCGGCAGCCACGTGACGAGGAGGCCGATCCCAAAAGTCGCAATGATGAAGACCACACAGAGCGAGATCCAGAGAAGGCCGAACCAAAAGGTCCGGATCTGCCATCGAAAGTGCGATTCGAGCCAGGTGCCCCTCGCCTCGCCCCGTTTGATGTAATTCAGGATGACCGCGATGATCGACGGCCAGCCGGTAAGAAATGCGCCGACCACGGTCGCAGTGCCGATTATGCCGGTAAGCAGGCTGAACGCGTGCAGCGCGTACACGACCTGCGTCCAGGTGACGAGGGACTCCGATGTCCGCTGCATTCCGGTCTCCACTGTTCTCCTTTCGCCCGATGGTGACACCATGGATAGTGCCGACAACCTTGTCGTCTCCTTCGAGGCCGAAAATAAGGGAACATTCAGCTTATTTGACCTGCAATCCGCCTGCTCGCCAAGCATCTCGCAGGCGGCACTTCTCGGAAAAGCAGAACGTCCCTTTAAATCCTTCCCGCTCGTCTGGCCTGAGGTTGATATGCGACTATCTTGACATCATGATGCTATCGGTTTAGCATCAATGCATGCGCACGACCATGACCCTCGATGACGATGTGGCCGCCAAGCTCAAGGTGGAGGCGCGTCGTTCCGGTCGCTCCTTCCGAGAGACTGTGAATGAGATGCTACGGCGAGGCCTTTCAACAAGGCACAGCCGGTCCCCCAAGGAGCCGTTCAGGGTGGTGACCCGAGATGTCGGAAAGCTCTTGCCTGGACTCACCCTGGATAGTGTCGTCGATTTGCTGGACCAGGTGGAAGGCCCCCTCCATCGATGATCCTCGTTGATGCCAACCTGCTCCTCTATGCCTACCACCCACGGTCGGAACAGCACGAAGCGAGTAAAGCATGGCTGGAAAGCACCCTCTCGGGGACCGAGCTTGTACGATTCGCTTGGCTGACGCTCTGGGCGTTCCTCAGAATTTCAACGAATCCTCGCGCCTTCGAACATCCACTCACCAGCACCGAGGCGGAAGCGGCGGTGGCAACTTGGCTCTCCCAACCACAGGTAGGAATTGTGGAGCCAGGTGACCGCCACTGGGACATTTTGCAAGGGCTGATGCAGAAGGGGCAAACGGTCGGCCCGCTCGTCATGGATGCAGTTCTCGCAGCCATCGCCCTCGAGCACGGTGCGATCCTCTACACCACCGATCGAGATTTCTCACGATTTCCAGGCCTCAAATGGACGAACCCTCTGATTCCGAAATAACATCTTGTGCTCGCCCGCCACACCCAACGCCGAATTGCAGTTCCGAAATTCTCGAGTAGGATCGTTTGCCGGTCGCCTTCTCCACGACCACGCCGGCCCCGCCACCAGCGCCGATCCAGGGAATCTTCACAATTTTCTGTTCCGCCACCAGGCACCCGACCGAATCGTTCAACTCCTGTTTGACTTTCGGCTGTTCCTTGACCAGGCCTGCGAAGGTGCCCGGCCCACGCTTGTCAAAGTACGGCAAGCTTCTCCGCTTTGCTGCCCACCGGACCGCCGGCACAGGCGCTTAGGATGAAAGCAAGCGCAATGGTGACGCCGTCATCATGCGGAGGCATTTTGCTGAATGACGAATGAACAGGTCGATGCTTACTTTGTTTTTTCGTCATTTCCTTTCCTTTGGCGGTCGCACGCTCCGTTTCAGCCTTCGCTTTCCCCTTTGTTCGTTCCATCTCCGCACTGATCTTGTTGCCTTTCGCGTCCTCGACCGCCCCTTTCGCCCGCCCCCTACTTTTCTGCCGATTGTCCGAAATTCATGTCAATCTCCCCAGTATCCTCGAATGGAATCGTGAAGGTGGAAGGAGACTCCGCGAAGGCTTTCCCCTTGAGACTGTACTGAACGTTGGTAGCCCCGGAGCTCAATCCCTGAGCCTGGCGAAGCATGCTACCCAGCCCCGTTATGACTTCCCCGTTGATCACCTCCGAGGCGAACCGCGGGATGGTCACCTTCGCTCCCGACATACCGCTGCCGAAGTCTTTCCCATTCAGAGCAATGTCGAAGCGGGCTCCGTTGATCCCAAGGTCAAAATTATTTGGGTTTTGAATCCGGAGCTGCACGTCGAAGCGCTGTTCCATCAACGTCATGTCTTTGGGCGTAATGTTGGCTATCGACACCTTCGGCGTCTCGAAGTCTCGCGGCATACTGGAACAGGCGGTCATGATCAGAAGGATGAGCGCCGCCCCCACCCCGCCACAACTTTTCACATTCCGCAGAGTTTGCATGAGTAGTTCCCTCCTCTTCAACTTCGATCACTCCGACCAGGACGAGCGGCCACAGAGGCTTCCAGCCCTCACCCCTTCGGCATACTGTGAGCAGCACGCATCGACGGCCAGGGACCATCCGACAAGGGCCACCATCACAAGGCTATTGAGGGAACAGAGCATCGGCCAATTCCCTCCTCGCGAGCCTCGGCTGCCGCTTAGTTGGATGGTGGCGACAGGGTCTCTAACTGTTCCAGTCGCTTCAATGCTTGCACCGCCTTGAGCGTCTGATAATTGATGCCGGCAGCGTTGAGGCTGGCTCCAGCCTGGTAGGGATACTTGTCGAAGTCGGTGAAGAACTCCTTGATCTTCTGCTGGATCGGCACGAACAACCAGATGTTGTCCCCATACCAGCGGATATAGGAGCCGGACTCAAAGGGCATGTGTTCATAAGGGTCTGCTCGCAGGTTAACGATGATCGGCCAGCCGGTCACTTTACGGGTTCCGGTGGCGATATTGCCGTCGATCATCGCAAAGTTGACCTTCCAGTCGTTCCAACGCACCGCATTCAACTCCCCACCTTGGCCGAAGTAAAAGTATTCCTCACGCGGCCCTTTCTTCGACTCGCCTTTGAAGAACGGCAGAAAGTCATAGCCGTCGAGGTGCACCTTGAAATCCTTGCCGTGCAGCTTTGTGCCGTTCGCCAATTTCTCCCTGACGCCCGACGCTCCTGCCGCCGAAGCAAAGGTCGGCATCCAATCGTTATGCGCGATAGGATCGTTATAGATCGAGCCTGGCTTGATCACGCCAGGCCACTTGACGATCAGCGGCACACGATGGCCACCCTCGAATGTCGTGCCTTTCTCCCCGTGGAACGGCGTGATGCCTCCATCCGGCCACGTGACCGTCTCCGCGCCGTTGTCGGTGGAATACATCACGATCGTATTGTCGGCCATTCCCAGGTCTTCCAACTTCTTCAGAAGCGCTCCCACCATCTTGTCATGTTCGACCATACCGTCAGGATAGAGGCCGACTCCCGTGACACCATCGCTTTCCTTCTTCAGATGCGTCCAGACATGCATGCGGGTGCTGTTGAACCACATAAAGAACGGCTTATTCGCCTTCTTGGCACGATCCAGATAGTCCACGGCTGCGGCGAAGAATTCCTCGTCGACCGTCTCCATACGCTTGCGGGTGAGCGGGCCGGTATCTTGGATCTTGCCGTCCGCGGCGATCTTGAGCACTCCTCGCGGGCCGTACTTCTTCCGAAACTCTGGATCCTTCGGGTAGTAGTAGCCCTCGGGTTCCTCTTCCGCATTGAGGTGATAGAGATTGCCGAAGAATTCGTCGAATCCATGGGCGGTCGGCAAATGGTTGTCCCGATCGCCAAAGTGGTTCTTGCCGAATTGCGCGGTCATGTAGCCCTGGTCCTTCATGACGTCGGCGATCGTCGGTGTCCAGTCGGGAATACCGTGCGGCGAGCCCGGCATCCCGATCGTGAGGAGGCCGGTACGAAATGGATGCTGACCGAGCATGAAGGCAGCGCGCCCTGCGGTGCAGGATTGCTCGCCATAGGCGTCGGTAAACATCGCCCCTTCTCTGGCGATGCGGTCGATGTTGGGTGTGCGGTAGCCCATGATGCCGTGGTTGTAGGCACTGATATTGTGAACGCCGATGTCGTCACCCCAGATAACGAGGATGTTCGGCTTCTTGGCCGGCTCAGCTCCCACCCCTGCGGGCAACCACGCCAACAACGCCACTGCCAGCCAGATAAATTGTCTGACTCCCATAATGCAGACCTCCCTGCTCGTGTTCGTGAGAAAAGCAGCTACCATTCCACCTTCTTGAGTCCATCAATTCAGGTCAGGCTCTCGTGAAGGGACATCAAGCTGATGCGAGGGTGGCCGTCTACCTCAACACCGCAGCCAACGCGTTCTTGACTGATTCGCCACCCATCTTCCCGGCAAAGTCGGAGAGGAGCCCGGAAAATTTGTCCACCATCCCCGATTCCATCCCCAACCGTTGAAAGGCGGCCTGCAACCCGGCCTTATCGCCGACCAGTCCGGTGACGGCGCCGAGATCCTTGGCCGCTTTCATGTAACTGTCCGAGCCTGGGACAGCCTTGGCAAGCGCGTTGAAATCCACGCTCGGCAGCTTTTCTTTCGCCAGGGTCAACTCAGAACCGACCCCTCCCATCGCTTGGTTCTCTGTCACCCCCAATTGGCTGGTCACCAGTTTTATCAAGGCATCCGTGCCGCCCATTGATTGCAGCTCCGCGCAACCGAAGACAAGACATGTCACGAGAACCACCGCGGCGCTCATTGAGAGTTTGTTCAACATTGAGTCATCCTCCTTCTTGGTTGTGTTTCACCACAATTCGTCATGGTTCCACTACTCCAACACGTTCTCTGTACAAGCGTTTTATTGTTCACCCATGCAGCCGGCGCAGGGGCTGTCACAATCGACAGATGCAGGAACAGGACGATACTCTTGTCTACGCTCTCTCCGCAATCAGGACGTCCACGTCAGCACCAGTCAAAACACCGCCCGCCCCTCAAGGTTATTTGACCTTTCCTCTCCACCCAGAGGGGCGACCCTGTCAAAGCACGTTCATCGAGTTTTTCCGCAGCCGGTTAGGATTCAACGCCAAGAGAGAGGAGCGTTGTTGTAGTCGATTCACATCTTCGGCGCAAACTGTGTTCCGACGCCGGTTCTGAACCGCCTGCATCCACGTCAGGCTCCCCAGGTGCACGTGGCCCTCTGCAGCGGGGTTTCCTCCGGCAAGACCAGCGCTCCGCCGCGCGCACAGCCTGACAGTTCATGACTTACTCGGTTGACCAAGTATTTTGGTGTCTCTTCCGACCTGTGGTTCGGCCTCCATGCCGATTTTGATCTTAAGATCGCTGAACGGACCGTTGAGCAGGAGATCGACAAGCGCCTCCACCGCCATGTGGCCTGATCGCATCATCCTCTGCCGGCGCTCGGTTGATTTCGTCGGCCAGGATGATGTTGCCGAAGATCGGACCAGGCTGGAATTGGAAGACATTCTTCCCGCCTTCCTGATGCAACACTTCGGTGCCGGTGATGTCGGACGGCAGTAGATCCGGGGTGAATTGAATGCGGCGCATGCCCGCATCCAAATTCTTGGCGAGGCTCTTCACCGCTCGCGTCTTCGCCAGACCCGGCAAGCTTTCAAGCAACAGATGTCCATTGGCGAGCAAGCCGACGAGCATCTGCCGGATCACATCGCGCTGCCCGATGATCGAGGCCTCCATTCTGCGCTGGAGGTCTGTCATCGCGTTCCGCGCTGTCATGCATTCCGCTCCTTTCAAAAAGGCGCTGCGTCGGCTTGAACGCTCATGCGCTTGAACGGGCTTGAAGCTCCGCACGATTTACCAGCTTCTTCAACCGGAAGCCAAGGGTGATCAGCAGCAGGCCGAAGGCAATCGAATAAGCGGCGATCATCCACACCACCGCGAGCGCGCCGGCGCCGGGGCTCGCGATCATGAGGACGCCGAACAGCACCGACAGGGCGCCGGACGCTCCCAGCAACCATTCGTTGTCGATTTCCTTGCGGAGCCGGATCGCAGCGGCAATCTGGAAGATCCCGATGAACAGAGCCCACACCGCGATGAACATGAGCAGCGCCAATGTCGTCATCTCCGGCCAGAGAAAGGTCCCGACTCCGGCTAAGACTCCGAGCACACCGATCAGCACGAGCGGCCACACCGCCTTGTGCCCCTCACGTCGCCGATAGGCCGCAACCAAGGCGAAGATCCCATCGGTAAACGCGTAGGCGCCGAAGAACAGCGCCAAGATCACGAGCGTGATGCCAGGCCAGACAAAGGCCAAGACGCCGAAGCTCACCGCCGCTACTCCGCGCAGAGCAATCCAAGCCCAGTTCTTTGCCAGATGATCCAGCAGATGCCTATGCTCCATGGTTTGCCTCTCCCTCCGTATTCCTCATCCGCACTCCCTCTTATGCCTCGGGGGTCGAGTCCCTCCGTGACATCGGACCTGTTCGCATCGAAACTCTTCCTTCCTCCCGAATACGCAGCATCAACCCACTCCGGCATTCTTTCAGTTCCGTCTCTGCATGGGTCGTCCCGTTGCACTTCCCTACGTTCTGCAAGCCTTCTTGCATCACCCGATGAATCGTAAGGGGGATATTCTAGGATTAACTATTGCCGCTGTGTCCGATGGAGCTGAGCAGGCCAGATATGAATATCCACCGGCGGGAACGCCTGTCAAGGCTTATGTAAATGGATAATCCTACGTTCGAGCTTGTCTTCACCCGTGATGCCATTGAGCCGATAGTCATCCGTGTCCAGAACTACTTCGCCTTGGACGGCGGATAATTTTCGAACGCTTTTTTAATCGCCTTCTCAGTCATTTCGATGTTCTTTTTCGTAGCATCTTTCATCTCGGCCACTATGGTGGCTCGCCACACCAGGGTCTTGTTTCCCGGCTCGACCAAATCCGTAATCAGTGTCCCTTCTCGATACTCATACGACGAAACCCCGCTGTAGCTCTTACTCCAGCCATATTTTTCTCCCCAGCTGAATGCCTCGTCGCCGGCTCTGCTTTGCAATTGCTCTTTGTCCTTCACACCCACCCGGTAATGCACCAACAGATCCGGGTGCTCATCGAGGCTGGTTTGCGTCAAGCCTTTCTGCTGAAGCTCCCTACCGATCATCCTTTCCAATCGACGATGCATCAGAGAGTTGTCCAGAACCCCGGTTTGATTCAGGTCCGTCATTCCGGTAAAGGCGAATGTCTTGAATCGGCTGAAATCGACCGCCGGATCAAAGTCGGTCTTGACATCAATCGAAGTACAACCTGCGGCGCAAGCCACCAACATGGCCACCACTCCGTTCAACCATCCCCGCATAGCGCACCTCCTTTTCTCGGATTCGACCGACTCCCTCGATCATGTATCAGAACCTTCCTGCACTGCCCCATAGCGCCCCCTCTCACGAGGAAGAGGCAGACTCCGGCACCGCCCTTCCCGCGATGGATGCCCTCTGTATAGGCTGGAATCGATCGAGAGTCAACGGCATGGTGGAACAGCGGGTTGAGCAATTCCGCAAGGACAAATTCAGATGGTCGCCGGCCTCTATCGAAGTTCACTTCGAGCGGTTGCTGAATCCACGTCGCCCGTTCCTCCTCCTGACGCATTCCCGCAACAATTTCCGCGACCGAGATGACCGAACAAGACGGGACGAAACGATCCGCCATTTCCGCGAGTATGCGGTGATAGCCACACATCCGAGTCACATCTCGTCCAGCAACGCCGACCACGCAGCCTAGCTCCCTCGCTGGTATCGCTGCCACATCACGGCCAGATACTCCTGTTTGAATCGTCGCGCCATGCCACTCGCCTCCATCTGCGCCCTCCTGCGGCCCTGCCCCATGCAGGGCAGGAGGGTAAGATTTGCAAATGGCGCAACGATCTGTCCCTGGGTAAGATTTTAGACGGCGCAATACGGTGGCTTGCGCCCCTCTCCACACCTCTGATAGGCTTACAGCCAATCTGCATGAGGACTATGCGTAGAAAAGAGCTGATCGAATCGAATCCAGCCATCATGATGGGGAAACCCGTCGTGGTTGGGACGAGAATCACCGTCGAACTCATCATTGAAAAGCTCGCCGCCGGCGAAACCGTTGAGCAACTTCTTGTGGCTCACCCCCGTCTCACACGCGAGGCGATCCATGCGGCCCTTGCCTTTGCTGCTGAAGCCCTGCGCGCCGACGTCATCTATCCCACTTCGCTTGCTTCGTGAATCTGGTAGCGGATGAAAGTATTGATGCAGCCATTACAATCTGGCTGCGACAAGAAGGCCATCGCGTCTGGGCTGTAGCCGAAATGACGCCGGGATTGACGGATGAGGCCGTCTTGGCTCTCGCGCATGACCAACGTGCAATCCTTGTGACCGCTGACAAAGATTTTGGCGAACTGGTCTTTCGTCAAGGCCGTGCCACGCACGGTGTGATGCTCATACGGCTCGATGGACTTTCAGCCGACGTGAAGTCCGAACTCGTAAGCAGAGCCTTCAAGGAGCATGCACCCCATCTTGAGAAGGCCTTCGCCGTCCTCACTCCGGATCATCTACGGGTCCGACGAGCTCTGACCCGTGGATAAAGATCCATGAAGGAGAACTTGCCGAGCTTTTCTGGCTCAGAGGCACAATACAAGATCCAACCCTTACTTTCTTTCACGGGAGGAGGAGAGGCACCGTACAGGTCACGAAGAAAACGCGGGGCAGAGACCGGAACCGGCTGACCGGAGAGGGACAAGCAGCAAGCATGACAGGATACTGGCGCGAGCGATGCGCTTCGCAGGGGTCAGCCGGTCGGCCGTTGCCGCTGGCGACCAAACGCGTGCAAGCACGTCGCGATGACGGATGACCTGATACCGTCAGAAAAGCCTTCCGGACCCTTTGAGTCTTCCCTCCCCTCTGGAAGCGATGCCTCAGACCGCGAGCAGGACTAACTGACACTCCCCCTGCGATCTCGATTCTCTTACGGACAAATGTTCGTTATTCCACTTCTTCTTGTTTCAGCAAGGCAAACTACCGTTAGCCTATCGACCACGAACAATTCGCACGAATTCGGAAGCCGTGATGATGCGGATCCCTCGAAACCGCTCAAGATCCAATAGGTGGCGATCTCCCGAGACAATCACCTGGCAGTTTCCCTGAACTGCAATGCCAAGAAACACGTTGTCCGATGGATCATCAGACACCATCTCAACATTCACGGGCACAACTATTTCCGCAAGCGACAGCAGATCGTCGACAAAGGGAGCGATCTCTTTGGGAGTGAGACCGAACTTTGTATATCCGAACACGCGCACCAGTTCTTCGACAGCAGGCGTAGCAGATAGAAGCTCCACGGCGCCTGCACGCACGAGCTCTAACGCATGCCTTGGGGTTCCTGGCCAAAGGTAAGCTGAAATGAGGACGTTGGTGTCAAAGACCGCCCGCTCAATCTTTGACATGCCTGACATTGTGAACGATGGCGGCAATTTTTCGAAGCGAGAGCTTGCGGAGGCGTTTTCGCTTTACCAAGCGTGCGCTGTATTCATACACGGAAGGAAGTGCTTTCGTTCGCCGTTTCTGAGATGTCAAATACTCGACGAAGTCCAACACCTCGGCTTGCTTGACGGCAGGGAGTCGCCGTAGTTTGCTTAGAATCGTCTCGCTGCGTGTGACAGACTGCCGTCCCATTCGAGTCTCCCTTCGCAATACTTACAAGAACAGGGAAGATTATACCCTTCTGCTTCAGCACACACCAGCACTCCAACCGACTGCAACAACAGGCTTCTTAAGCTGGCTCGCAATTAAGATTCGGCGGGAGCCGGCACTCGACTAAATCCTACTGACGCTTGGGACCGTGCAAGACCGCCTTCGGTGCGCGAGAGGGGTAAACCTGTCGATCGCCCGGCAAGGCAGACACCACCTCCACGGTGTCTGCCCTGCACCGTCGCAATCAAGATGACCGCTGTCGAATCACTTAACGACCATGGTCATGATCGTCGTCCCCATCACCGTATGGCGACCAGACGTATGCAAGCGCATCGCGATGACGACCGTCAGTCCCGACCTCATCAGCACAGGACCATACAAGACCAAGCAGCACGTTGGAGGTTAACAGTTCTCAACAAATTGGGGAGGATCCATCCTCAAGGCAAGGCGATTGTTTGGGACAAGCAGTGCAGGGGATGCGAAGAGAGGGCCCGGTGCGATGGTATTGAACCATCGCACCGGGCTTTGGCTAGACCGCTATATGAGGCTGCCGGGCTAATCCCGGCAGCCTGCACACACCGCTATGGGGTACAAGAAGGGCTCCCTGCCGGGAAGCCACTCCTTCTCTGAGACTCCGTCAATTGACTACACCAAGAGCTGGGCAGGTTCTGCACCCAGCCGTGGTAGACGACCGGAACCGTCAGGATGCCCTGTCCGCCCATGCCCGGATTGCCGATCACCTTATCGTCATGCACAGCCGACGCCTTCCCAGCTAGCAACAGGCGCCCGACTATGGCGGCATCACTCGGATCGCCGTCCCTGTTGACATCCGGATCCACGACAATCAACGCGTTGCTGAATTTGCTGGCGACATAGGCGTAGTATTGGCCATACGGATTCGTATCGCCAGGCGGCAATGCTTTGGCGCCGTATTGCACGCCGTGGCAGCCTGGGTCACAAGGCAACATCACCACGACCTTGTCTTCATTCGGATTTTCCGTTTTGTTCGGCAGTAGATGCCGAGTATCAACAATCGTGATGGTGGCGGTCAAGGTATTGGCCGTCACCATGTTGGTGCCGTCAGGGCTCACCGGCGTCTGAATCGGCAGGGCACCGACCGGCCCAGTGATTCCACCTCCAACCGGGTCGTAGTTGGCAATCAAATTAATCGGACTCTTGGCCGTGGGCGAGTTGTTGACCATATCCATAACCGATATGCTGTGACCAAGGAAATTGGCCACGTAATACTTGCTCGAATCCGGCATCATTCCCGTGGCGATTGGTACAGCTCCTGTATCAGGTGTGGCATCGATTAGATGGGAGCGGAAGTTATACACCGTCGACGTACTGACATTTTCGTTCGGCGTCACCATCTTCATTCCGTCAGCGCTCATCCAATGACCATGAGGGTGAGTGGCATTGTTAATGTCTCCGTCTGGAACAACCATGTCCGTTCTCATCGGGATGTCCTTCAGGAAGACATTACTATTTGCCAGCGTGTCAAACTCCCGCACGTTATTGCCGCCGTTCTGTGCCACATGCACTTGGTCGTTATTGGCTCTCGTCATCACATGCGAGGGAGCGGGCCCCGCGTTCAGTTCACGTATGAACTTGCCGGTCTCCCTCTCAAACACCGTCACTCTCTCGTCGAACCATTGAGTCTGATAGATTACTTTCTGATCTTTATCCGTCCACATGTTGTGGGGATGGTTCATATTGTGCGCTGGGAGTGCAACCTTCTTTGTTAGCTTCCAGTCCGCTCCGTTGATGGCCGTCGCCGTCCCCGGCTTCGATTTCCCCCCTGTCAATTCAAACTGGGTGTTGACCCAGATTTCACCAACCGCTGCTGTTTTCGGGTTAAATAATTTATTTTCTCGAGTGTTTAGATCGACGGTCCCAATCGAAAGCACCGCGGAGAGATCCGAAACATCCACCCTGGTTCCATCTTGTTTGTACACAATCACCGGGACAGCCGGAAAGGCTGGAGACCACGTGCGCTTGGTGTAATCTTTCCAATTCCCCGGATCCGTGACAATAAAGAAGGTGCGCAAGAGACGGATCGCCAAATCGCTGTATGTCGGGACCGTAAGACGGCCGGCAGGGTCGGCAAGATCGTCGGGAAGGCCGGGAGGGCCGGCGACCAGTGTAATCTTTTTGCCGAGATCCAATCCCACCGTCTTGTCATCATCCACGATGACCCCCGCAAACATATAGACATGGATGTCACAGATGAAGACGTACAGGCCTGGCTCCGTCAACTTCACGGTGGCCACCCCTCCCGGTTCCGGGTGGCGAAAATCGATGGCTGCCTTGAATGGCATGAGATTGTCACCCTTAATGGGGGGGACACCCTTGGGCCTAGTGGGGGCACCCTGGGGCCAAATCAAGCTCAGCGCCGTATGGATCGTGCTTGCTTCTCCACCATACGTGGAAAACCCCACCGTATCTCCAGGGCGAATGACGGCGAGGGACCTCTGTCCAGCCGTTGCATTCACACACCCAGGGGCGGGGGGAATGGGAGGCTTCGCGGTGCTGTCGCCTGACGTGCCTGTGTTCGAACAAGTAAAAAAGTTTCCCGGCCTGTCTCCAGCCTCGAATGACACGGTAGGTGCTGCCTGGGCCACGCCGGCCGTGCCCCATCCCACCAGCATACTGAATAGAGCCAATAAGAGTTGTCGCATGTTCATAAAGCCTTCCTTTACGGTTTTGCCATGTGTGAACAGCTGCTGCTCACACATGGCCTTCGTTTCCATAAACTCTACTAGTGGACGTGAAGCTCCGACATCATGCCGAACGTGGCATGAGGAAGGATGTGACAATGGAACAGCCACCGGCCCCTCCCTCCGTCCAAGCCCGACAAAGCGCCCATCAGCGGACGACCTTCCAAGGAGACCAAGAACGTGAGGGTGTTATTCGCAGGCACATCCACGATGTCCAGAAACTCATTCGAGAAGGTGTAGTTTCCTGTTGATGAGGTCAAGCTCTTCGGCTGAAACGAAAACCCGTGCAAATGAAACGGATGGTGCGCCCCCGTCGTATTGGTCACCTTCAGCTCGATCACTTTGGAGAGAGCTGCATGACGGGCTGATTCCAGATAAAAAGGATTGCCGCTGGCCATACCGCCATCGAAGTCACGCGGCATCGGGACCCCGTCAATCGACGCCTCAAAAGCACCGCCTTTGGTAAAGAACGTCAGCTGGATGTCTGGATCCGTTGACCCAGCCGGCGTCGTATCATCTACCCTGGCTTCGCCGGTGGGATTGACAAGGCCAGCTGTTGGCCCACCGAGCACCTGCACCGGCCCTAACCCCGCACGCAGCCTCGTACCCGGTGGAATCGTGTACGAAGTGGCCGCACTACCAGTAACCTTCAGATGCATCACTGGCACCGTCGGAGTCCATGAGTATGTGGCTTCCACTCGTTGGAAATCCTCCGTCCAGAGAGTGAGCACGGAGCCTTGCGGAAGATTCGGAATCTCCGCCACCACATCCGCACGACCTGCAGGTGGGAGCAGAATTTCGCCGCTCCCATATTTCGTATCAAAACCACTAGTAATGCCCCCCTCAACAACCGCGTAGTCGAGCAGCCCCCCTTGTCCACCGATTCGAACCAGTCGGATTTGCCCCGCGTTGCTATCAGTCAACCGAAGGCGCATGTAACGGACCGGCGAGGGATTCACGATCTGCAACCGCAATCCCTGACCAGCCTGAACGTCAAGCGTTGACGCACCGGGTGCAAGCGCGCCTAGAGGGCCTAGGACATGAGGATTTCCAGCGCGCCCACCAACATTCACACCGTTGGTGAGGACCGTAAACCCTTCACTCATACGACCAGTTAAGCTGGGAGATTGAATGTTCGGAACGTCTCCTCTATGGTAGGGCTGCTTTAAATACACTCCATTTGCATCCAGCGGATACGTATCGCAGAGGATGCTCGGGGACTGAGTCAAAATATGATTTTCGTAGTTGATCTGCCACGATTGGACGCCACTGACGTGCGGCAGAGTGCCGTCGAATGTGGCCGGGTTAGTGCCCGGCTTGCCGCAGACCGTGATGTCGCTGAGCACCAGCGTCTTGGTATGGGCCGCCGAAGGGATCACGCCATCAACCAAAGGATTACTCCCCTGGAGCACGGCCTCATACGGATCCTCAATAATGATCGATCCGTAGAGTCCTTTGGCCACTTGGTTGGTCGACGAGTGGTGATGCGGGTGGTACCAGAAGATCCCCGGCCGTGTGACAGTGAAATCGTAGGTGAACGTACCCCCTGTGGGATCCACTGCAGGCTGAGTCACCTCCGTGCCGTCACTGGCATTGTTCAACTCGATGCCGTGCCAGTGAATACCGGACACATTCGCCTCTGGAGTCAACCCTGACTTCTTGAGTTTATTCACAAAATGCACGATGACCCGGTCATTCACCTTGAGCCGAAACTCCGGACCGGGTATTCCAGGCGTTGTACAGTCTTTAAGCTGTGCGTCTGAACAGCTCTTAAACGTCATCGCGTTCGCCTTCACCCCATTGCCGATATCAACGGTCGCCTCGTCTGCCACAATCCAGGTCTCGACGCCGTTGCTGGGATTACTATCGCTGTCTTTAACCTTGGGCACCTCATACGGACTGCCTCCCGTCGTGGCCTGTGCTGATTCTTGGCCGGACGCGCATAGCATGATCCCCAAGACCCCGGCGAGGCATGCTTTCCAACTGCTACACATCACGTTTTTCGCAGAACTGCCCGATACATCTTGCGCCATAGTACATCTCCCTAGTGTTATGACAAACGATCCGCATGATATTGCACTAGACTTTAAGATCCCAAGCGTCGCCCACATCAAACAAATGATCAGGCGTATCGCTGACGGTACAGGTCACATCCGCAATGGCAGCTTGACTCGCACCCAACAGCAGTCCTACCGCCGGGTAGGTAATACACGACTGAATTTCACGAAGCCTCCTTTATCTAGAGGAACTCGACTTAGCCCAATTTCATCTCGTGAACTATTTCATCGAGACACATTGCTTCCATGATCATCTTTTCAATCCGCTTGCTCCTTTCTTCGACCTCTGCATGATTTCTCCACTCCTTTTCTCGTTCTTGCTCCGCGGCCCAGTATTACTCCACGATCGCCGTAGCCTTGGCCCGCACAGCGGGATCTTCATCCTCCAACGCTTCGAACACTGGATCGAGCGGCACCTTGCTGTCTTTGGCCTCCCAGTGATCCAACGCCCGATACCGGTCGCGGGCCTCCGGGGAGTGCAGATCCTTCTCCACGGAAAGCGGAATGAAGGACATCGACGCGGACGTATGATCTCCGGATTGGTTCACAGACGCAGCCCCGTTCACGTTCCCCTCGATCTTCTTCTCAACCATGGTCGCATCTCCCACCGGCAGCGAATGAGTAGCTCTCGCCTTCTCGGCGTAGCCTGTGCTCACGATGAGTAGTGACTGTAGATTTGCAGATTCGTCAGGGACGGACGATCCACATCCTCCGCACAGCATCATAAGAACCACGGCCGGCATCCGCATCGCACGATGGGTCAGCGCAAAGGTCAGTCAGAAACCTTTTTGCGTGAAGTGATGACCAAAGTGGTGGGCTGTTGCCTGATTCTATCCTGTAGTTATTGGCTGAGATGCTATGCCAGTTTCATTCCAGGAATCTTCGGTCAAACTGGGAGCGGCCTTCCCGAAGTGCATGGATTGCAAAAAGTGAATGTAGCCGCGATGGGAAAAGATTTCTGGGGCACTAAGTAGTTGCTGGGCTGGTTACTTCCGACGACGGTAGACACACCTGATCAAGCAAATGTATCTAAATAGATTCTGTATCCAATTCGATTCAAGTCATCGGGCAGGCGAGAAAGATTGGAGCCACCTTTTTGCGCAATCTCCTTGATGCTTATACCGACTGCAACGGGCGAACGGACTCGAACCTCGGCTGTTGAGCAATCTTCCATTCGCTCGCCCCACTCGAACATCCAAAGGGCACTAGAAAATATTCGTAATCGTCATGGAAAATCGGCTAACATGCTCCAGCGCCTGACCACTCCGATTTGATCCCGTAGCGAGGATGACTTCCCCAGCAGACACGGCTATGGTTGAACCGGCGCAACCATCCCTACCATTCTCGATCACGCTCGGAGCGAAGCTCACCCTCAGTACGGCCTCCATTCTGGTTGCCACCGGTCTCTTGTTAGGCTGGTTGTTTATCCAACAACAAGTGCGATCGGCTGCTGAAAACTTGGTGCAAAGTGGAACGCTGCTCGCGCAACATCTGGCAGGCATGGGGCGATTCAGTATCGTTGCCGGCGATACCCATCGGCTGGATCAACTCATCCAGGAGATTCTCGTCGTCAGACCGGTGGCGTATGTGGCGATCGTGTCTTCGGGCGGTGAGCTCCAAGTCGGCTCGGGAAAAGACGAGTGGCAACAGCAATTTTTCGCTCAACCGGCAGGCAAGCAACAGTTTTCGGTGACAAAATTGGTCCAGCCCCGCGGGCTCGCCGCCGCTATGAACGAGCCGCTCGTCACCGGGATTTGGCTCGCCGGCACCGGACCGGTTCTTCGATCGACCATCGAATTTACCCCGGGAGAATTGCTGAGCCTCATGGGAGGTTCGGACCTCCCGATCTTTTACGACCTGCTGGTCCAGATGCCGCGTCACCCTCGCGCAACCGTATGGGATCCTGCCCTGCACCTCACGCTGGAGGAGCAGTCGGATATGCCGGAAGGCCCCGCCGTTCTTCAGTCTGTGGCTCCCGCACTTGTGCAGATCGGGCTTTCGACGTCAGACCTTCAGCACGTCCTGCGTCGGTTGCTGTGGCAAACGATGCTCATTAGGCTGAGCACACTGGCAGGGGTATTAGGTATCATCGCCCTGCTGGCGCGCCGAATTACCATTCCATTGCAAGGGCTCACCGCCGCAGCGACCAAACTTGCCGAGGGGAAACCGGTACCGACTCTGGCCATACGCACAAACGATGAAATTGGAACCCTGATACAGGTCTTCAACACCATGGCCGCGACGTTGCAATCCCGCGAGCACGAGTTGCGCGAACTGACTCACACCCTGGAAGACCGCGTTGAAGCCCGCACAATGGAGCTTGCCGCCGCCAACGTCAAATTGCAGGAGCTCGACCGACGCAAGTCGATCTTCGTCTCCACGGCCTCACACGAATTGCGTACGCCTTTGACATCGATGAAAGTCGACCTGGCCAATCTGCGGGATGGGATCGATGGAGCCGTCACCGACGATCAGCGACGATCGCTTGTGCGCGTGGAAGCCAACCTCTCACGCCTTCGGACCTTGATCGATGACCTGCTGGATCTCTCCCAAATCGAGATGGGCCGAACCACTGTCCGCTTGGAAGCGGTGGCGCTCGGGAACGTGATCTCCAAAACCGTCGAAGAGCTTCGCCCCTTCAGCTCTGAACGCCGCGTGAGCTTCGCGATCTCGCTCCCGTCCGATCTGCCCCTGGTCCGTGCCGATCCCGACAAATTGCGACAGATCCTCCTCAATCTCCTCCACAATGCGGTCAAATTCGCACCGGTAGACACGATCGTCGATCTGACCGTCACGAGAATATCCGCCGATGAAATCCGGGTCTCCGTGTGCGATGTCGGGCCCGGCATCGCCCCGGAAGATGCGGACAAGATTTTCCAGCCGTTCTATCGCGCGCCCACCATAGGCAAGCGGACCAAGGGAGCAGGGCTTGGACTGAGCATCGCCAAGTTACTGGTCGAGCTGCATCAAGGGCACCTGTGGGTTGAGACAAAACTGAACCAAGGCAGCTGTTTTTCGTTTACACTGCACGCGGTCACACCGCTACGATTGGCCTCGGCAGAGCCCATCGCGTCAAGCTCCTCACACCAAATCACGCGATGAAGGGTACGGACCTCGGCGGTTTCCCGTGCGCTGTGGGGCTACGTGGTTGGTGGCTTGGTCGATATATCCATCTGGCGAATGAGCTTCGTCAA
>PHGD01000038.1 GCA_011090425.1 Nitrospira sp. LK70
ACGCGATGAGTGAGGGACTCAATAGCCAGATTCAGAAGATCAAGAGCATGGCCTGCGGTTTCCGAAACATCGAGCACTTCAAGACGGCGATTTACTTCCACTGCGGAGGGCTCGACCTGTACCCATGCTAAACCCAGAAGCGCCTGAATTTTCAGGTCATCTCGTATCTCGAACAGATGACGCACAGCGTCCCGGTAGATATCGACGCCCTCCTGGCTCGTGCTCGGGCACTTCGTCGTATCCCGAAAGGCCTCAAAGTGACGGATCGGTTACTGGGAGAGCTAAAAGTAGCTGGTCGGCCATGATCGTGGCTGGTAGGAGGGCATTGAGTTGGAGACTCGCAGCCGCATACTTTAGCGACGCACGATACATGATCCGACCCTACATTTTCGCACATCGTAGCTTCTCACCATCTGCGTTTGTTGGCTGAGGGTAGAAGGACAATGACACCGTTGCTAGATTCCTGAAGCGCAAAGGTATCCGAGCCCGTAACTTCATGCCTCTCCCCTGAATTAAGGCGGTTTTTGAGGCCTCAAGCGGCGCTGCTCGCAAAGTTGAGCAATGATCGGCTTTCGCATCAAGATCGGCTGCTGATCGGTCAAAAATTGGCGGAGTTTGGTGATACGCGACCAGGCGTCGTGGTCAAGCACGGCCTGCCTGATATTGCATGGGTCGATATTCCCGAGGGACAGGTGAAATTGGAGAAGATCGATCATGTCTTCAAGGTCAACCCCTTCCGGATCGCCAAATATCCGGTGACCAACGAACAGTTCGAGGCGTTTCTCAAGGCAGAGGACGGGTATCGAAACAAGGAGTGGTGGAAGGATATAGAACAGAGCCATGAAACGTTGAAGCCGAGATGGTAGGAGGACAATTCTCCTCGGGGAATGGTTGACTGGTACGAAGCCGTCTTCTTTTGCCGCTGGCTCAGTATCAAGACCGGCACCAGCATTCGTCTTCCCACCGAACGGGAATGGCAGCAGGCAGCCACGGGAGGAGATCCACAGCGCGAGTATCCGTGGGAAGGCGAGTGGGATGCGTCCCTGTGTAATAGCCACGAAAGCCGACTGAATCGGACGACAGCTGTCAGCATCTATCCGAGCGGAGCCACGCAGCAAGGTGTGCTGGATATGATAGGCAACGTCTGGCAGTGGTGTTTGAACGCCTATGACAAACTGGACACAACGATCACGACAGGCGGCAAGCGTGTGATCCGCGGCGGTTCCTGGAGCAACGTTCCGGGGAACTTGCGTGCATCGCACCGGGGCAGTGGCGCCGCCGTCAACCGGGACGACGGCATTGGCTTCCGTCTTGCCCAGGACATTGAGCCCTAACCCTTTACGCTTTGCTCTTTGACTCTTTGCATCCGAGTCCGCCGGGCGAATGCAGCCTGCAATAGTGTTGCGTCCTCATCCGTTCGCCCTTCGACCAGCCTGCCCTGAGTGTATCGAAGGGGTCAGGGCAAGCCTGTCAAAACATGAGTCGGCCTGGGCACAGGCTTATCGGTATGTCCAAAAAGCAGGACTGGTTAATTTGCCTGTGGCGTGGAGCGCCTGACGTGCTTATGAAGGATGCTAGCGCTCAGGCCTTGATAAGGCCAGGCCTTCCTTGGCGGCGCGCCGCTCCAGCATTTCCAGGTCAGCGGTCGCTAACCGGATATTGATCCGGGCGTTCTCGATCCTGTAGCGTCGGGCGCCACGCAAGCGCGCGCAACCGCTGGTGGTCAATGGCCCCGGCCCTTTTTCCTGTCTCCGGTTAGCCAACTACGTAGCTGACAGCAAGTAGGTGAGGGCCTGAACGGTCTCTCATGATCCGCTTTCACGACGCGACGTGCTCGCACAGCATGTTTATAAGTTGTGCAATGACCATCTTGCGGGCCAGAATCAAACCTGGTAATGTCTATACAACTGCCATACGTGAGGAGGCTAGATGAGCGCCAGCAGTTTGCTTCGGAACGCCAAGCCGGTCAATGTGCGAGAAGCACAGGCACGGCTCTCAAAACTGATTCGCTCGAAGTCTCCCTCAATGGTCTTATCTCATGGTAAACCGGTCTCGTTCCTTGTGCCCTACGAAGATATGTTGGACTTGATCGAGACTCTGGATGAACTGAAGGACAAGAAGCTCCTCGGTGAAATTGAAAGGACGCGTGCCGAATACACCCAAGGCAAACCGGTTCCTGCCGAACGTCTTTTCAAAAAAATGGGGCTGTAGTTGCCCTACGAAGTTGTCTTTCCGAGTGAACGAGTCGAGCGGGCGTTTCAGAAGTCGTTAGAGCAGATTTCCGCCGACTACCGTGAAGCCATTGTCACCGCCATCCGATCCCTTGCAACGAATCTGAAACCTCAAGGCAAACGGACCAAAAAGCTCACTGGTCAGCTCATTGTGTTGCAATTCACGGCTCAATACCGCCTCCGCATCGGCCCTTACCGGATCCTGTACGATGTCGATGATCAACGAAAGAAAGTGGTGATCTTAAAACTGGCCAAGCGGGACGAGCGCACATACAAGTAACGGATCAGACAGAAGGGAACCGTACGAGGTCGTGGAAATGAGAATTCCGTCAGGCAATTCTGTTGACGGAGTCGGTTGATCTGACGTATCGTGAACCTTCATATTGACAGCACGACCTGGTAGAGCCTGGCCGAAGGAGCTACGACGACTATGAAGATCTATCTCGCCAATCCCCGTGGGTTTTGCGCCGGTGTCGATCGGGCGATCGACATTGTGGATCTGTCGCTCAAGAAATACGGCGCGCCCATTTATGTTCGTCACGAGATCGTCCATAGTCGCCATGTCGTGAATTCGCTCCGGCAAAAGGGCGCGGTCTTCGTGGAGGAATTGAACGAAGTGCCGGAAGGGTCGGTCGTGATCTTCAGCGCACATGGCGTGGCGAAGTCGGTCTGGGATGAGGCGAATCAGCGTCGTCTGCATGTGATCGACGCGACCTGCCCGCTGGTGATCAAGGTTCACAACGAAGTGAACCGTGATTATACCCAGGGATACGATCTGATCTTAATCGGTCACGCTGGCCACCCGGAAGTGATCGGGACGCTGGGTCAGATTCCCGACAAGTTTCACTTGGTGTCGTCGGTCAAAGATGTCGAAGAGCTGAAAGTGGAGAATACCGTCAACCTGTCGTATGTCACACAGACGACGTTGAGCGTCGATGAATGTCGGGACATCGTCGGTGCGCTGCATCAGCGGTTTCCGAATATCAAGGGTCCGCATCAGGAAGATATCTGTTACGCGACGCAAAACCGGCAGAATGCGGTCAAAGAATTATCTCGCTTGGTGGATGTCATTCTGGTCATCGGGTCGCCGAACAGCTCCAATTCCAATCGTCTGCGCGAACTGGGAGAGCAGTGCGGGATTCCCTCTTATCTCATCGATTCAGCCGCCGACATCGATCCTGCGTGGCTGCAGAGGGCCAAGGCAGTCGGGATTGCGGCCGGTGCCTCAGCCCCGGAAATCCTGGTTACGGAAGTAGTGGCCTCCTTGAGAGCCTCGGAGCCATCGGAAGTTGAAGAGCTGACGGTCATTGAGGAAGATGTCGAGTTCCTGCTGCCGAAGGAACTTGTCCAGATAGAATCCTCGAAGAAGTCGGTAGCCGGCGTCGCCGGCTAGCTGATGTTTCCATCCGCACATATCTCCAAATGGCCCTATATATTGTAGGGCCATATCGATTCTCCCACTATACAATGTGTTTTGTTTTTGATTTCTCAGAACCCTTGTGGTACAAGGACCAGCGGTTTGTATTCCTGGGAAGGAAGAAGGCTGTGCCTGTTCGTAATTTTAAGGTGAACTGATGCATTTGAAATCGTTGAACCTGTTGGGTTTCAAGTCGTTTGCTGAAGCCAAGATCGAGTTTCCCGAAGGGGTCACCGCGATCGTTGGGCCGAATGGGAGTGGAAAGAGCAACGTCGTCGATGCCATCCTGTGGGTGCTGGGCGAGCAAAGCACCAAAACGCTCAGAAGCGAAAAGATGGAAGACGTCATTTTTAACGGCACCGAACTCCGAAAGCCTTTGGGGATGGCGGAAGTGTCGTTGGTGATCGGCGGGCTTGATCCCGCGATAATGAAACTGGATGGGAGCTCCGGACTTCCGAATGAACTGACTGAGGCGCACGAGATCATGATTACTCGCCGTTTGTACCGCAGCGGCGAGAGCGAGTATCTCATCAACAAGATTCAGTGCCGGCTGAAGGATATCCGGAGTTTGTTGCTCGACACGAGGGCTGGCAGCAAAGGACATACTGTCATTGCTCAGGGCCAGATCGACCAGATCTTGAATGCGTCGCCGCAAGAGCGGCGCGAGCTTATCGAGGAGACCGCGGGCATCGTCCGTTATAAGAAGCAAAAGGCCGAGGCACTGCGGAAGCTCGAAGCGACGCAGCAAAATCTCCTGCGTGTCCGAGACATCGTGGCGGAGGTCAAGAAGCAGCTCAATTCTTTGGAGCGTCAAGCTCGCCAGGCGCGCACGTTTCAGGCGTTGCAGGGTGAGGCGCGCGGAATCGAAGTGACATTGTTGACCAGGGAATTCAGAGTATTACGACAGTCCTTGCGGGAGGCGGAGACTGAAGTTCTGAACCTGGATCAACAGGAATCTGAGAAGGAGGCCGAACAGGCTCGGTCCACGACGGCACTCGAACAGGCGCGGCTTGATGCGATTGCGACCGCCGATTCCATCGGGAAGATTCGAGAAGAACTGGTGGCGGTCGAACAACAGCAGGCTCAGGCGTTGACCGCGGCGGAGGTCGAACGAAACCGAGGGCTGCTGTTCAGCCAACAGCAGGCACAGGAAGCGGCTGAGCTGGAAGAACTGGTCCGATCACAGGAGAATCTGGCCGCCGCGCTTCAAACCATCGAGTCGTCATTGACGTCGGTTGAAGAGGAGATGGCGATACGAGATCGGGCTCTCGTTGAACTCGATGCGGAGATGGCGCGCTTGCTCCACCAACGGGTTGCGGCCGTCGCAGAGGAGGAGCGAGGCCGCAAAGATGTCCTGCAACTGGCTATTCTTGTCGCAAATACCGAACAAGGCCTCTCGCAATTGGCCCAGCGAATGGAAGATCTTGCGGGCCGTGGATCTCGCTTGTCGTCGGAACGGGACGAATTGCGGAGCCAACGTGAATCGACGATCGATCGCCACGAGGTGTTGCGCAAGGAATATGGAGAGGCGGACCGCCTTGTTTCGCAACTGCGGACGGAACGGGGAACTGTGCAAGAGGAGGCTGCTCAAGCGACCGGCGCCCTCCAGTCGTTGGATCAGGTGGTCTTACGACGTTCGGAAGAGCTGGCGGGAATGGATTCGCGCCTTGAGGCATTGCAGAGTGTCGTTCGCGAGGAGATGGGCTACGGGCGGCAGGGGGCTCAGCAAGGTCCCGCCCTGAAGTCTTGTGACGGAGTGCGGGATGCGGTGGCCGAATGGCTGATGATCCCATCAGGGATGGAACGAGCGGTTGAGGCGGTGCTGGGGGAGCGCGTGCGAGGGTGGTTTGTGGATGAACCGTCCGTCGGGCGGCAGTTGATCCGTTTTCTCCAGGAGGAGGCGCTGGGACGAGGCAGTTTTATTCCCCAGCGCCCGCGATGGGAAGGCGGGCGGGCTCATGACTGGTGGCCGTCGATCGCAACGCAGCCCGGCGTCATCGGGCTCGCCGCGGATCTGGTCCAGACGGACGCGGCCCGAACGGCGGCTCGCGATTCGCTGTTCGATCGCGTCGTCATTGTTCGATCATTGGACCAGGCGATGCAGTTGTGGGAGCAACAAGCGTGGAGCGCTCCGAACGGTCCCATCCTGGCGACCCTGGATGGTGAGGTGGTGGATGCATCCGGTATCGTGACGGGCGGCCAGGTACAAGGCACGCCGGGTCTGCTCGAACGCCGACGCGAAGTGATCGATCTTGAAGCCAAACGTCACTTGCTTGTCCTGGAGCTCGATCAGAACAAGCAACAGCGAGAGCTGGTGTTTGCCCAGATCCAGTCGCTCACCGAGCGGGACCGCCAACTCGGCGATGCGCTTCGTGAGGCCGAAATGCAGAATCTGTCGCTGCGCAAGGATGAAGAAAAACTTCAGCATGTGCTGAACGATCTTGATCATCGACTCACCGGGATGGAGACGGAAATTCAACAAGGGATCAGCGAAGGGCGGCGGTTGGAACAAGAGTCGCACTCGATCCAGGCCCGATTGGGTCAGTGGCTTGCTGAGAAGAGCGGACAGGAAACGATGTTGGGAAGGGTGCGCGAGCGACTGGGGCTGCTCGATCAAAATATAAGAACGCACCAGGAACGTGTGACGGAGGCGAAGCTGACAGCGGAAGGGTTGCGGGCCAAGCGGGAACATGAGCAGCTGAACCGGTCTCGTGTGGCACAACAGGTTAAGGAGACGGAAGATCGACATGGTGCATTGGGTGAGCACTTGAACAGTTTGAAGGGACTCATTGAGCAGAGCCGGACAGAACAAGCCCGTCAGGAGGCTTTCTGCCAAGAACTCAGCGTAACCGCGGGGCAGGTGAAGGGAGAATTGGTCGCCGCTCAGGAACGACAGGCGCAACAGATGGCGACGAGCCACACCCTTGAATCCGGCCTGGAGGAATTGCGACGAGAGATTTCCGTCATTCGGGATGCTCGGATGACGGTGGAGGTTCGACGAGCGGAAGTTCGTACGCAATTGGGGACGGTCGAAGGAACCTTGTCGGGAACGTATCAGCTGGATCCGATCACGCTGGTCGATGATCCTGTGAGGTCAGGCGAATCGATCAATCCGGCTGACTCCGCGGCCGTGCAGGAGACCGAACAGCGCTCGGATACCGAGTTGAAAGAGCAGTTACAGAAGCTGCGTGATCGGTTGGATCGTATGGGGCCGATCAACCTCGCTGCCATCAGCGAACACCAGGAGCTGGAGGAGCGCCACAAATTCTTGTCTGACCAGGAGCAGGATCTGTCGACCTCGATTGCATCGCTCAAAGAGATTATTCAACGGATTCACCGAACAACGAAGGAGATGTTCGCGGCTACGTACGAGGAATTGCAGCAGAGGTTCACCGAGGTCTTCGGCCAATTCTTCCCCGGCGGGCGGGCGGAACTGCAGTTGGTCGATGAACCGCCTCCGGAAAACGGTGAACCGGTCGGCAGTCAGGAACCGGGCATTGAAATTGTGGCACAACCGCCTGGCAAACGACTGAAGAGCATTACCATGCTGTCGGGCGGAGAAAAGACACTCACGGCGATGGCGCTCCTATTTGCGAGTTTTCTGATCAGGCCGACGCCGTTCTGTTTGTTGGATGAAATCGACGCCCCGCTGGACGAGGAAAACATCGGCCGATTCACGGGAGTTTTGAAAGAGCTGGCCCAGAACGCGCAGTTCCTCGTCATCACGCACAATAAGCGGACGATGAACATTGCCGATTCCCTCTTCGGCGTCACGATGGAAGAGCCTGGGGTGTCCAAACTGGTGTCCGTTAGGCTCGGCGATCTGCAGCCAGCCTAGGAGGAGCTTGCCCTCCGAATTTGAGATGACCCGGACTGGTGAGACCATGAGCTCAGGTCCGGCTGAGTTGCATCGGCATGACAAGCCGATGAGGACGTCCTTCTTCTCCATCACGATGATGAGACTCGTTTCGGAGGGTGTAGCCGGCTACCGAACAGACTTGGGCGGGAGACGCTCACTTAACACAGGATAGTTTGCTTGATCCATTCCTGAATTGCCTGTAGCCAGGTCAGTCGCAATCACGCGAAGCTTGATCCCATCGGGAACCTCCTTCGACGGTGGAACAAAGAACGGCGCTTCGAAGGCGCGGCTTCCTTCGTCATAAAACAGTTGTAGCCGCTCAATGACTCGGTCTCCGATCAACAGCTCTCCATAAATACGGATCTTCCGTGAGTCCCAATCTCCATGGGGTCGGACCAATGAGCCGGACAGGGTTCTGACTGAGGCTCGAAGCTTCGCATCGTCTTTTGCGATGAGTGCCTCACGTGGCTTGGGTCGCTCGATCTGCACCAGGTAGCCATGGAGATGCAGGACAATGCCGTCGTTCGTCAGGTCTTGCCCCGGGATCAACAGCAAGGTCATGCTGGTCCTCTGTAACGCAGCGGGGTAAGCGAGTGGCCCTTCCGCGGAGATCTCCACTACCGTCGGTTTCTGCAGCTCCAACGTGGTGGTGAAGGCCGCAGCAGGACGAGAGCTGTAGATCGGCTCTTCCATCATGTGAGGGGTACGCATGATTTGATTCTGATCTCCTGATTCGCCCTGTTGCAGGCCGGTTGCCAAAATGTGGCCGTTCGCGACATCAGTAATCGTCACGCGCGCTCCGCCGACTTCGCGGCCCAACACCATTGCCCCATGCGCGACGACCCGCACGAGCACCGTGGTTGGCTGCGGACCGTTGAGGGGTAGCGCAGGAAGCGGTTCACCTTTGGCCGGTGCTGTGAAGCAGGAGAGCAGGATGAGGGGAAGAATCAGTCTAAACGGGACGAGGAAAGATCGTGTCATTTCACCTTCGTACCGGGGTCCACTTCTTCCTGAATGGTGAGGAGCCCCTGTACATCGGTGTCACCCGCCGCGAGCACCATGCCCTGTGATTCAATGCCCATGAGCTTGGCCAGCTTGAGATTCGCCACGATCACGATTGTCTTGCCGACGAGCACGTCCGGCTCGTACTTCTTGCCGATACCCGCTACGATTTGGCGTTGTTCGGCGCCGAGGGACACTTGAAGCTTGATCAACTTTGCCGATTTCGGCACCCGCTCGGCGGAGAGCACCTTCGCCGTCTTGAGTTGAATCTTCATGAATTCGTCGATGGTGATTTGCGGTGGAGCTGGCGGTACTGGAGTGGCTGTAGGTGTTGGTGCAGAAGAGGCTGACTGTGAAGGGACAGGCGATTCGCTCACCGGTGTGACTCCTTGTAGCTGTTTGTCGATCTTCGGAAAGAGAGCTGGTCCTTTAGCGATTGCTCGACCAGGCAAGTCGCTCCAATCAAGCGCGGCGGCAGGAAAGAATCCAGAGGGCCTCGATGACAACCCGGTCTGGCTGAGAATATCCTCGGCTTTGCTTGGCATGAATGGGTAGAGGAGAACGCCGAGCGTCTTAAGGACCGCAGCAAGCTGAAACAAAATTGTATTGAGGTGTTCTTTCGTATCGGGTCGCTTTGCAACCTTCCAGGGAGCAGCCTTGTCAATAAATTGATTCGTCGATTGCACAAGTTCCCATATGGCTTCGAGTGCTCTCCCAAACTCTAAACGATCGAGATGCCCGTACACGCGAGCAACGATTTCGCCGGATTTATCGGTTAGGTCCTTGTCAAGTTTGGCTTGAGGAATGACTCCATTGGCGAATCGCTCGATCATCGTCAGACTTCGACTCAATAGATTTCCTAGATCATCAGCAAGTTCACTATTGATACGCCCAACCAAAGCCTCCACCGAAAAGTCTCCGTCATAGCCAAACGGCACTTCTCGTAACAAAAAGTACCGAAATGCATCTGCGCCGAATTCGTCGACTATCTTGTTTGGATCGACGACGTTGCCGCGGCTTTTCGACATCTTTTCGCCGTCGACGGTCCACCAGCCATGGGCAAAGATGGTTTCAGGTAATGGAAGGTTCAATGCCATGAGCATCGTGGACCAATAGACTGCATGTGTCGTCAAGATATCTTTCCCGACAAGGTGGACATTGGCAGGCCAGAATAGATTGCCCGCTGGCTTTTCTCGGGGGAGGTATTCCAAAGCGGACATGTAATTGACCAAGGCATCGAACCAAACATAGGTCACATAGTTGTTATCAAAGGGCAGTTCGATTCCCCAGGAGAGTCGTGACTTTGGTCTCGATATGGAAAGGTCTCCGAGCTTCTGGGTTTGCAAGAAACCGAGGACTTCGTTGCGTCGTGATTCCGGGCGAATGAAGTCCGCATGAGCTTTGACGTGCTCAATCAAGCGGTCCTGATACTGCCCCATCTTGAAGAAGTAGTTGTGCTCGCTGAGCTTCTCGATGGGGCGCTTACAGTCAGGACAGAGCCCATTCCCGACATCTTTCTCGGTCCAGAACCGCTCGTCGAAGGTGCAGTACCACCCGGTGTATGAATCCTCGTAAATCAGCTTCTTGTCGTAGAGCTGCTGCAGGTATCGCTGGACGATGGATTTGTGCTCGGGATCCGTCGTCCTGATGAAGGCGTCATTCGAGATATTCAGCTTCTTCCAGAGACTCTCAAATCGCGGCGCGAGCTTGTCGCAATGGATCTGTGGATCGACACCGGCCTTGGCTGCGGCCTGTTGCACTTTCTGGCCATGTTCATCGAGGCCGGTGAGAAAAAACACCGCTCGTCCACGCAGCCGCCAGTAGCGCGCCAGCACGTCGGCCGCCACCGTGGTATAGGCATGGCCGATATGCGGCACGTCGTTGACATAATAAATCGGCGTGGTGATGTAAAAGGTGTCATTGCCGGACATAACGCAAGCAAGATATCAGGTCGGCAGCATTTATTGCTAGGCGGAAGCTCCGGCGGGGACAAGCCCGAGTGCGTCGCGCAGGCGAAGGAACGTCGTTTCCAGCGTCATCTGCACGTTCAAGTGCCGCGTGGATTGCTGTTCGGTTCGTTCGATGTCATTCAAGAGGGTCAGGAGAGCGTCGATGTCCGCTCGCTGGGCGTATCGTCGCAGGTCGGCAAGTTGGTCATAGTGAAGGATTTGATCCTGATCTCCATCCACGATGACGATGACAAGATCACGGATCCATCGTGTAAGCCAAACGAGCGTTTCTTCTCCACGGTCTGTTTTGGCTAAGTTTTCCGATGCAGAGAGGATGGTCGTGCTCGACCTCAAGCTGTCCGGCTTCACCAAAGTCAGGCATTCTTGCTGCCTTGCGCGAACGTCTGCCAGATTCGCCGTGAGCGCTTCTCCGATCCGGCCATCGGCGAAGACCGCCAGGAAACGGGCATCGGCAGGAGAAAGCTCACGCTTGAGTATCAACGCCGCCTCAACTTGCGTGCGAGCAGGAGTGGTGAAACGGAGCGCTTGGCAGCGTGATCGAATGGTGATCGGGAGCGCATGGAGCCGGCTGGTGATTAGGATGAAGAGACTATGACCCGGGGGCTCCTCCAAGGTCTTGAGGAGCGCATTGGCTGCCCCGATCGTCAGTCGGTCCGCGTCATCAATCAGGCAAATCTTCCGTTCCCCGACGAGTGGTCGATAGACGAACTGCTGTTCGATCTCCCGAACTTGCTCGATTTTGATTTGCGGTGTGGCTGCTTTTGGGTCTGGCTCAATGACGAAGTAATCCGGGTGCGTCCGTGCAGCTATCTGCAGGCAGGATCGGCAATGCCCACAGCTGTCCTGAGCCTCCGTCTGTGAGGACTGCTCGCAGTTGAGGGTCTGAGCCAGCCGCACGGCGGTCATCAACTTTCCCACCCTGGCTTCGCCATAGAACAGATATGCATGGGCCAAACGACCATTGCGCAGGGACGCCTGAAGGAGGGAGATGGATTGCTCGTGGCCTGTGATGTCGGCAAAGGGCATGGGCTATCGATGCCTCGATGTCCGTGCGGAGTACGTGTTGAGCCAGCTCATGACCAGGTCTTCTACGGTTTGTGCCACCGATTCCAGGGGTCCTGTGGAATCGATCACCATGATGCGTCGAGGTTCTCGACGGGCCAACGCGTGAAACCCCGCACGGACTTTCCGATGGAATCGTTCCGTTTCTCGATCGAGTCGGTTTTGGGTAGCGGCGCCACCACGACGCCGACTGAGTCCGACAGGGACTGGGACGTCGAAGAGCAATGTGAGTTGGGGGGTGAGTTCTCCGGTCGCCCAATCGTTCATCGTGCGCAACAGGCGGAGATCCAATCCCCGCCCATACCCCTGATAGGCCATCGTCGAGTCTGAGAATCGATCGCAGACGACCGTCATCCCGCGTGCGAGTGAGGGTTTGATGACGTGATCCACATGTTGGCGTCTTGCCGCGAAAATAAGGTAGGCTTCCGTTTCCGGAGCGATCGTTTCCGCTGAATGGTCGAGCAGGAGACTCCGCAGACGTTCAGCGAGAAGCGTCCCACCCGGTTCTCTGGTATGCAGCACGTCTATGCCTTGCGCGCTCAGCCGCTCACAAAGTCTTCGAGCTTGTGTCGTTTTTCCGCTTCCTTCACCGCCTTCCAGTGTGATGAAAATGCCCGTCGTTTTTCTAGCCGTTCTACCCATTGGCGATTTTCATTTCAGCTGTAATCGGGGAAGGATCCTATGTCAGGTCTCGGTGAATAGCAAGAGCGGTACCTTCTGAAATTCCAGCCAGTTTAAGTACATAACCCATTGAAATTTACAATAAAACGCTTGCGAGGTTTGTCTGGAACTCTGTAAGATGAACAGCTGAATACTCTGCCTGTAGCTGGGTATCGGTGGTTCATGCTCAAGACCGCGCTAAGACGCTATTTTCTAACAGGGCTCCTGCTTGTCACTCCTATCTGGGGCACTATTCTCGTCCTGAAGACCCTGTTCGTCGCGGTAGACGGCATCTTAGGCGACGTCGTCGCAGAATTGGTGCCCGACCATTATATCCCCGGCCTAGGGATCGTCACTCTGGTGCTGCTCATTTTTTTGGTCGGGTTGTTCGCGGCGAATTTCATCGGGCGCCAGATTGTGGGGCACTGGGAGGATTGGCTTAACCGACTGCCCCTTGTACGGGGGATTTATTCCACGTTGAAATCCATGATGGATATTCTGTCCTTTTCGGAGCGAGGGTCGTATCGGCGTGTCGTCTTGATCCAATTCCCGAAGAACGGCCATTATTGTTTTGCGTTCGTGACCGGCATGACGAAAGGCCAGACAACGGCATTGGGCCAGGAGGCGCTGGTTCATGTCTATGTGCCCACCTCGCCCAATCCGACGTCGGGCTATTTTCTATTGGTGCCGGAACGGGAAGTGACATCTGTCGATATCAGTATTGAGGAAGCGATGAAACTGATCGTGTCGGGCGGTCTCTATACCCCGTCCGGCACGATAGCTTCGGCCCTGAGCGGGGACTCGAAGTGGAGTCAGGTCAAACAACCGGATGCCGGTGTGCCGATCGGATAAATACGTGTCTTAGACTCGATTGCGATCCTCTCATATCCGGAGTCCTCGATGAAACAATCGGTAGAGCAACAGACGACGGTCTCGCCTATTCCTGGCTTAGGAGTCATCGTCATGGCGGCTGGGCAGGGCAAGAGAATGAACTCCAGCCAAGTAAAGGTGCTGCACCATGTCGCGGGACACCCCATGGTTCTTTACGCCGTTGAGGTGGCACTACAACTGGCGGGCCATCGCATTGCGGTGGTGGTCGGGCATCAGTCCGACAGGGTTCGGCAAGTGATTGAATCGGGTGTCTCGGGCAGGCCGGGATCAAAGTTCGTGCGCATCGTCGAGCAGGCCGAACAACTTGGGACCGGCCATGCCGTGATGCAAAGTCGCCCCGTGTTTTGTCAGGGCGCCGAACCCCGTCCGACGAATTATCTTATCTTGAACGGTGACACCCCGTTGCTGAGAGAGGAGACGGCGCGCGAACTATTGAGGGTCCATCAAACGCAGAGCGCGACCGTGACGATTCTGACGGCGATGCTCGATGATCCCAGCGGCTATGGCCGAGTCATCCGCCGACAGTCTGGCGGCGATCACCAGGGTGACATCACTCCTTCCGATGTGTTGAAGATCGTCGAAGATCGTGATGCCACTCCGGTAGAACGGGCCATCAGGGAAATCAACGCCGGAACGTATGTCGTGTCCGGAGAATTTCTTTTTGAGGCCCTCGAAAAGCTGGAGCCACGCAACGCACAACATGAATACTATCTGACGGATATTGTTCGAATGGCCGTTGCACAGGGGCGGTGCGTTGCGGCTGTGACCCTTCAAGATCCCGAGGAGGGGCTGGGAGTCAATACCAGGCAACAGCTGTCGGCTGCGGAGCGAGTCGTCCGCCAACAGATTCGTGATCGCTGGCTTGAAGCCGGAGTCACGATGCGAGATCCTGGCTCGGTGTGGATTGATTCCGGCGTCACCATCGGAAGAGACACGGTGCTGTATCCACAAGTGAGCCTCGAAGGCAAAACAAGCGTCGGTGAAGGGACGACCATCCGTTCCGGGGTCCGCATTTTGGATTGTCTGATCGGAAACAATGTAGAGATTCTTGATCATTGCGTGCTACGCGAATCGCAGATCGACGACGACGCTCATGTGGGACCATTTGCACATTTGAGACCTGGGGCGATCGTGCGGCGGAAGGCGAAGGTCGGAAACTTCGTCGAGATGAAGAAGGCCGAACTCGGCGAAGGGTCTAAGGCAAATCATCTGACGTATCTTGGCGATGCGCGAATCGGAAAAGGCGTGAATATAGGAGCTGGGACGATCACCGTAAATTATGACGGCGTGAACAAACATCAGACGTTGATCGAGGATCATGCGTCTGTCGGGAGCGACACACAGCTCATCGCACCGGTGACGGTAGGACGCGGCGCCTATATTGCCGCAGGCACGACCGTGACGCAGAACGTGCCTGTCGATTCATTGGCGATCGCCCGTGTGCCGCAGGTCAATCGAGTCGGGTGGGCAGCTAAACGTCGGATGTTGCTGACCGCCGGTCGGGCGAGCGAAAATTCAGCGAACGCTTCCGACAAGCAAGAGGGCCAAAGAGCCAAAAAGACTTCGAGCAGCATGAAGAACAGGCGC
Organism: Nitrospira sp. LK70; assembly: GCA_011090425.1. Lineage (GTDB taxonomy): Bacteria > Nitrospirota > Nitrospiria > Nitrospirales > Nitrospiraceae > Nitrospira_D. The sequence continues at coordinate 14,680 of PHGD01000038.1, forward strand.
GCGAAGTCATTGAAACGCTGATTGCGACCGGAGAATCGTCTGCCGATCAGCCTCGTTAGACCTGGAGCAACCGCCATGTGTGGAATTATCGGATACGTCGGGAATCAAGATGCGGTTCCGATTCTCATCGGGGGACTGGCAAAGTTGGAGTACCGAGGGTACGACTCCTCGGGAGTCGCCGTCATGCAGGGAGAAAAGATTGTCGTCAGAAGGAGTGTGGGCAAATTAGTCAACCTTCAAAATTCGCTCAAGACCAACGAGCTCAAAGGAACGGTCGGAATCGGCCATACTCGGTGGGCGACCCATGGGAAACCCTCGGAACAGAATGCCCATCCGCATCGATCTAAAGGGTGTGTGTTGGTGCACAACGGGATTATCGAAAATTACCAAGAGCTGAAGCAGCAGTTGCAAAAAGACGGCTACAAATTCGAGTCGGAAACCGATACGGAGGTTGTCGCCCATTTGATCGATAAGTATCTTCGGAAGGAAAACAAGCTGGCTGATGCCGTGCGGCTCGCGACAAAGGACGTGCGAGGCAGCTACGCGCTGGCGGTGATTTCCGAGCGGGAACCAGGAACGTTGATTGCCGCCAGGTCCGGCTGCCCGCTGGTCGTCGGTAGGACGAAGGACGCCTCCTACGTCGCTTCCGATGTCATGGCGATGCTCGCACATACACGTGAAGTGACCTACCTCGATGAAGGGGATGTGGCGGTGGTCACGCAACATCGAGTGGACCTCACGGACGGCGATGGTCATGCCGTCTCGCGTCAGCCGTCCACGATTACGTGGGATACATCGGCAGCGGAGAAAAGCGGCTATCCGCATTTCATGCTGAAAGAGATTCACGAACAACCGCAGACCATCCTTGATACCATGCGAGGACGGTATTCCTATGAAACGGGGGAGGCGGATCTCCCTGATATCGGCTTGACGCCAAAAGAATTCGCAGCGGTTGAGCGCATCTGGATCGTCGCCTGCGGCACGTCTTGGCATGCGGGGCAAGTCGGAAAGTATTTGTTCGAAGAAATGGTCCGTACTCCGGTTCAGGTGGATATCGGGAGCGAGTTTCGGTATCGCGATCCGCTCGTCGGAAAAAACGACCTGTTCATCACGATTTCTCAATCCGGTGAGACGGCCGATACGCTGGCTGCTGCGCGAGAGGCGAAGCAAAAGGGCGCACGTGTGGTCTCGATCGTCAACGTCGTCGGCAGTACTTTGGCACGTGAGTCGGACGGAGTGCTGTACACACACTGCGGGCCGGAGATCGGAGTCGCCTCCACGAAGGCGTTTACGGCCCAACTCACCGCGCTGTATCTTCTGGCATTGCATTTTGCGCGAGTTCGTAATGTGATGAATGTAGCGGACGGGAAAGCCTGGCTCGACCGGTTGGTGAAGTTGCCGGTGTTGGTCGAGCGTGTGCTGCAGCGAGAAGCCGAAATCGTGGCGATTGCCAAGCGGTATTACAAAAAACGGAACTTTCTGTTCTTGGGGCGCGGTATCAACTATCCGATCGCACTGGAAGGGTCGCTGAAGCTCAAAGAAATTTCCTACATCCATGCCGAAGGCTATGCGGCGGGCGAGATGAAGCATGGCCCGATCGCGCTGATCGACAGAGATATGCCGGTCGTGGTTTTGGCGCCGCGGGACCGACTCTACGACAAGACGGTCAGCAATCTCATGGAAGTGAAAGCGCGACGCGCGCCGGTGATTGCCTTCGTAGCAGAAGGAGAGCGGGAGCTCGGCAAGATTGCGGATGCGGTCTTTACCATTCCTGACACCCATTCCCTGATCTCGCCGATTCTGTTCACCATCCCGCTACAACTTCTCGCGTATCATATCGCGGTATTGCGCGGGGCGGATGTGGATCAGCCGAGGAATCTGGCAAAAAGCGTGACGGTAGAGTGAGGTGTAAAGGCAGGGTCCCTGTGCTCGCGCAACGCGCGGCTCATGGGTAGAGGCGGCGTGGGTACGATCAGTCGAAGGCTCTCGTTGAATGCGCCCAGTAAGGGACCTGGCCTTCACATCTCAGAGAAGGGGAAAAAAGAGTGGAAATTACCCAGCAAGATGTGGAAAAGGTAGCGCAGCTGGCGAGATTGGCTGTGAGCGCGGCTGAAAAAGAGACATTTGCTAAACAGTTGACCCAGATTCTCGCGCATGTCGATACGTTGAACCAGTACGACACGACGGGAATCGAGCCGACCGCCACCGTCATGGGGCAAGTGAATGTGTTTCGCGAGGACTTCGTGTGCCCGTCGCTGTCTTCAGAGAAGGCCTTGGCGAATGCGCCGGAGCGTGAAGCTGACGGGTTTGTGGTACCCAAAATTCTAGAGGAGCGTTAATCGTCAGACAGTCGACTCGTACGTTGACGGCAACGAATGATGAGTGACGATCGACGAATAACGGGAAGATCGATGTTTCGACAAATGCTGCGTTCAAAAATTCACCGTGCTACGGTGACGGGTGCCCATCTCGAGTATGAAGGCAGCCTGACCATCGATCACGACTTGATGGAGGCTGCCGGGATCCTACCGTACGAGGCGATCATCTGCTCGAACTTGAATAACGGCGAACGATTCATGACCTACGCGATCAACGGCGCGCGAGGGAAAGGGGAGATTATTTTGAATGGGCCTACGGCTCGCAAAGCCGCGGTCGGGGACCAGATCATCATCTTTTGTTACGAGTATTACGGCGAAGAAGAGATCAAGAAGCACGCACCTAAGATCGTTCGGGTGAATGAAAAGAATCGAATTGTGGTGATGAGCTGACAGGCTGAAAACAGGCCGATCGGTGAGCTCCGGTGTCGGTCCGTGTCGCGCTCATCTGTCTGTAGCAGGAACTTCATGTCCCTCCAGAAACTAAGCCTCGTCGAGCTTCATAAGAAATTCAAGGCAGGGGAAGTCACAGCCACAGAGATTGCGCGCGCCTATTTTCTGCGCATCAGTCAGGTGGAGCCGAAGGTGAAGGCCTTCGTCACGCAAGCGAAGGAAGCAGCACTCGCACAGGCGGAAGCCTTGGATCGGAAGCTCAAGGCATGGAGAAAGACCAATCCGCTCACCGGAATGCCGCTTGCCATCAAGGACAATATCTGTACGGAAGGTGTACTCACAACCTGCAGCTCTCGAATGTTGCAGAATTTTGTGCCACCCTACGACGCGACGGTGATCGCCAAGTTGCGGGCCCAGGAGTACATGTTGTTGGGTAAGACGAATTTGGATGAGTTTGCGATGGGATCGTCAACGGAGAACTCCGCATTCGGCCCCAGCCGAAATCCTTGGAACCTACACTGTGTGCCGGGAGGATCTAGCGGAGGATCAGCGGCAGCGGTGGCGGCGGAGGAATGTGTGGCGGCGCTTGGCTCAGACACAGGCGGGTCCATCAGGCAACCGGCGGCGTTCTGCGGAGTGGTGGGGCTGAAGCCGACCTACGGACTGGTCTCGAGATATGGGTTGGTGGCGTTCGCCTCCTCGCTGGATCAAATCGGGCCGATCACGAGAGACGTGGCTGATGCGGCATTTCTTCTGCAGGCCATTGCAGGCCATGATCCGATGGATTCCACGTCGGTCGATCGTCCTGTGCCGGATTACATGAAGGCGCTGCAAAAACGGGATCTCAGAGCTCTCAAGATCGGCGTACCGGTTGAATTTTTCACCGAAGGAGTCGATCCGGATGTCGAGCAGGCGGTCAGGGCGGCCATTGAAGAGCTGAGGCATCTCGGCGCAGAGGTCAAGGAAATCCGTCTCCCGAGTACCGACGCGGCTGTGGCAGTGTACTATGTGATCGCGACGGCGGAAGCCAGCTCGAATCTGGCCCGCTTCGACGGAGTGAAGTTCGGTTTCCGTGCCAAGGAAACCAAAGATCTTCTTGAATTCTATATGAAGACGCGGCAGGAGGGATTCGGACCGGAAGTCAAGCGTCGGATCATGCTGGGGACATATGTCCTCAGTGCAGGCTATTACGATGCCTATTATGGGAAGGCCCAAGCTGTACGAACGTTGGTCTGCCAGGATTTCGTGACCGCGTTCAAGGAAGTAGATCTGATCGTGACTCCGGCCACACCGACGCCGGCCTTCAAACTTGGTGAAAAGAGCGAAGATCCTCTCCAGATGTACCTCTCCGATATTTTTACAATCTCGGTCAATCTGGCTGGATTGCCGGCGATCGCCTTGCCTTGCGGCTTCAGCAAAACGGGGCTTCCCATCGGCTTACAGCTCATCGGGCGAGCCTTTGAGGAGGAGACACTGCTTCGGGCTGCCCATGCCTATGAGCAATCGACACACTGGCGGCTCAAGAAACCGATGTTACGGTAGGAGCTGTTGAGGAAGAACATTCGGGATGAAAGACCGGGAGGATTGACACCTATGACGATCGTCGAAATCGCCGCGCTCCTCGTCGCTGTGGCATTTGCTGTGCTGGTCGGGTATCTGGTGCCGGTATTGATGCAAGTTCGCAAAACGGTGGCTGAGTCCGAACAGCTCCTCTCGAAGATGAACGTCGAGGTGCCGGCTCTCGTGGCTGAACTTCGAGCCATGAGCCAAAATCTGAATGATGTAACCGCCCAGGCTCGTGAGGGGGTGGAGCATGCGGCGGTCTTGCTTCACGCGATGGGTGAAGTGGGTGAATCCGTGCAACAAGTCCATAATGTTGTTCGTGGATCGAGTGGGACGCTCTTAAACAATGTGGTCAGCATGGTTGCGGGTTTCAAAGCGGCCACTAAGGTCGTGCGTAAACGCATGAAACATGAAGGAGGGATACACAATGGCGGATGATCGAGGAACATCAGCGATGGTTTTCTTGGCATTCTTGAGCGGAGCGACGATGGGTGCCGTCGCGGCACTTTTACTGGCACCACAAGCAGGTGACGAATCGCGCGACCAAATCCGGAAATACGCTCGCCGTGCAGAAAATGATCTTCGTGATTTGGCCGGCCGTGCAGGTGAGGCATTTGAAGAAGTCGTCGGTCAGGGCAAGGAGTTTGTTGAAAACAAGCGATCGGTCTTGCGAGAGGCATTCGATGCCGGGCGCGAAGCGATAAAGCGGGAGCGGGGTCGTGTCGACGAGGGGCCTGATCGAGGATGATCTATGAGACGGTCATCGGAGTGGAGGTCCACGCCCAACTGCGGACCAAGTCCAAGATGTTCTGCGGGTGCGGCACGACATTCGGTCTGTCGGCCAACAGCCAGACTTGTCCGGTCTGCCTCGGTCTGCCGGGCAGTTTGCCCGTGATCAATCGAACGGCGGTCGACATGGCGGTTCGCGCAGGCTTGGCGCTGAACTGCACGATCGCGACGAACAATCGATTCGCGAGAAAGAACTATTTCTACCCGGATTTACCCAAGGGGTATCAGATCTCCCAATATGAAGCCCCCATTTGCCAGCATGGGTGGATGGAAATTCGTGATGGTAGCGGGGCGAAACGAATCCGTATCCGTCGTGCTCATTTGGAAGAGGACGCCGGAAAAAACATCCATGAAACCGGCACCAGTGGGAGCCGGGTAGATCTGAACCGCGCCGGCACGCCGCTGTTGGAGATCGTGACAGAACCAGACATGCGTTCGGCTGACGAGGTGGTGGCCTATCTCAAAGGGCTGCGGGAAATCTTAATGTACCTTGAGGTCTGCGACGGGAACATGGAGGAAGGGAGCTTTCGGTGTGAGCCGAATCTGTCGCTGCGTCCGTCCGGACAGAAGGAGTTTGGGACGAAAGTCGAACTTAAGAACATCAACTCCTTCAAGTATGTGAAGGATGCAGTCGAGTATGAGATCAAACGGCAGACGAAGGTTCTAAATGAGGGAGGCAAGATTCGCCAGGAAACGAGGCTCTGGAACATCGAACGTGGTGAAACGGCCGTCATGCGTTCGAAAGAAGAAGCCCATGACTATCGATACTTCCCCGACCCTGATCTGGTGCCGTTGAAGTTGGACGAGGAGTGGATCGAAGGATTCCGTGCCGACTTGCCCGAACTACCGGCCGTACGGACGAAGCGATTTGTGTCGGACTATGGGTTGCCTGAATATGGCGCCACCATCCTGACGGCTTCGAAAGGCATGGCGGACTACTTTGAAGTGTGCGCGAAGCAGTTCAATCAACCCAAGACGGTGAGTAATTGGGTGATGGGAGAGTTGCTGAGAGAGTTGAACAACTCTAAGACAGATATTTCAGCGTCGCCTATCACACCTGAACGGCTGGTGAACCTTTTGCAGATGGTGGACAAAGGGACCATCAGCTTAAAGGTCGCCCGTGAAATCTTTCCAGAATTCTATAGTAGCGGGAAGACTCCAGAACAGATTGTGCAGGAAAAAGCGCTGACGCAGGTCTCTGACGAAGGGGCGCTCGGGAAGCTCATCGAAGAGGTCCTCAGCAAGAATCCCGACCAAGTCGCGCAGTTCAAGGAAGGCAAACAACAAGTATTGGGTTTCCTCGTCGGGCAGGTGATGAAGGTGAGCGGGGGGAAAGCAAATCCGGTAAAAGTGAACGAGTTACTGAAAAAGAAGCTGAGCGTCTAACCAGAGAGGGATAAGCGGTATGAGCGCGATCAGAGAAATCAAGGGCAGGCAGATTATGGACTCACGGGGCAATCCAACGATTGAGGCCGAAGTGACGCTGGAAAGCGGCGCGAAGGGGCGGGCGGCCGTCCCATCCGGTGCCTCAACGGGGGAAAAGGAAGCGATCGAACTCCGTGACGGTGACAAGAAACGGTGGATGGGAAAGGGTGTCACAAAGGCGGTCTCCAATATCAGTAAGCTTATTGCTCCGGAATTGCTCGGGAAGGAAGCATTCGATCAGGCCGGTATCGATCGAGCCATGATTGCGTTGGATGGAACGAAGACGAAGGGTAAGTTGGGGGCCAACGCGATCTTGGGTGTCTCGTTAGCCGTGGCGAAGGCGTCGGCGAGTGAAACAGCACAGCCTCTCTATCGTTATCTCGGAGGGACGAATGCTCGAGTGCTTCCCGTACCGCTCATGAACATCATCAACGGAGGAGCCCATGCCGATAATCGTTTGGACCTCCAAGAGTTCATGATCATGCCGGTAGGTGCAAGTCGATTTAGTGAAGCCCTCCGAATGGCCACCGAGGTCTTTCATTCGTTGAAGGCCCTCTTGAAGAAGAAGGGGCTCAACACGGCCGTGGGTGATGAAGGTGGGTTCGCCCCGGATCTGCAATCGAACGAAGAGGCGTTGGGCCTGATTTCTCAATCGATAGGAGACGCCGGCTATAAGGTTGGACAGGATATCGCCTTGGCGTTGGACTGCGCGGCCAGCGAGTTCTACGACAAGGGACGGTATGTTCTTGAAGCGGAAAAGAACCCGGAACGTTCGTCGGATGAGATGATCAGCTACTATGGAAAGTTGCTGGATCGTTATCCGATCCTCTCGATCGAAGACGGGTTGAGCGAATTGGATTGGAAGGGTTGGAAGATTCTCACGGAGAAGCTGGGTAACAGGGTGCAACTCGTCGGGGACGACATCTTCGTCACCAACGTCGAAATTTTCTCAAAGGGCATCAAGGAAGGAATCGGAAATTCGATTCTGATCAAGCTCAATCAGATTGGGACCCTGACGGAAACTCTGGACGCGATCGAACTTGCAAAGCGATCGGGCTATACGGCGATCATTTCACACCGGTCCGGTGAGACCGAAGACACCACGATTGCGGATGTGGCGGTCGCGACGAACAGTGGTCTGATTAAGACGGGATCCTTGTCTCGAACGGATCGTGTGGCAAAATATAACCAATTGCTACGAATCGAAGAGGAGCTGGGAACCGTGGCGCTCTATCGTGGTCGAGAGGCTGTGCGAGCGAGGGCCTAGCTGATTCCGTAGTCAGCGGATGGATGGATGATGGTCAAACAGAATCGCGGACGGCAGTGGCTGGAATGGCGACGGCGCATACTTATCGCCACACAGATGATCGGTGCTGGTGGCTGTGTGTGGCTGCTCGTGGCCTTGTTTTCCGGAGAAATGGGCCTGACGCGGTACCTGTCTATGCGTGATCACGCCAGAAATTTAGAGCAAGAACTCTCGGCTTTGCATCGAGAAAATGCCTTATTGCAGCGAGATATTACTCGTCTCCAGCATGATCCCGCCAAGATCGAGCAGTTGGCTCGAGAGCAGTTGGGCTATGTGCGCAAGGGCGAAACTGTGTATCAATTAGCGCCGGATCCAGAGAAAACCCCACAACCCTTCTCGAAGCCATGAAGTTCGGAACGGTGGCCATCATTGGCCGGTCCAACGTCGGCAAGTCGACGCTGCTCAACTGCCTGCTGGGTGAAAAAATCTCGATTGTCTCGACTAAGCCTCAGACCACAAGGACCCGTATTATGGGCATCGTACATGTGGAAGGAGCACAAATCGCCTATCTCGACACGCCGGGGCTTCATAAACCCGAGCACTTGTTGAATCGTCGAATGGTGCGTACTGCCGTGGAGACCATGGAAGGTGCGGATTTGTTCTACATGCTCATGGATGCGACGAGCCGACCGGGTCCTGGAGATCTGACCGCTGTAAAACATATGAAGGACGTATTGGCCAAACAGCCGCGTCCGGTCATCCTTGTCGTCACGAAAATCGATCTCGTCAACAAGCAGAAGCTGCTTCCGATTCTCGCCAGTTACAGCAAACTCTTCGCCTGGACGGAGATCGTGCCGGTTTCCGCCAAGGTCGACGACAATGTTGACCGGTTGTTGGCCGTGACTGTCTCTTATCTTCCGTCTGGAGAAGGAGCCTACGGCGACGATGTCGTGACAGATCAAACAATGAGAACGTTGGCGGCTGAGATGATCCGTGAGAAGGTGCTGCAAGAGACAGAGGAGGAGGTGCCATATGCGGTTGCGGTCGAAATCGATGAGTTCGTCGAGCAGGGCAAATTGGCGAAGATTCGGGCGTCGATTTTGGTGGAGCGAGAGACGCAGAAGGGCATCCTCATAGGCAAACAAGGAGAGCGGTTGAAATCGATCGGTACGCAAGCCAGACTGGACATGGAACGACTATTCGGCATGAAAGTGTTCCTAGAACTGTGGGTGAAGGTGAAGAAGGCGTGGCGGGAAGACGAGCAGGCCTTGGTGCAGTTAGGGTACTGACGAAACGGACATGCAGACGGAACGACCGAGAGAACCGCGGGTGACGGATCAGCGACCTCGCCAGTCCGAGCGCGACGTGTTGCGCGAAATCTTGCGGGATCAGACCGAACGCGGGCAGACGAAATCGGACATTGTCATCCAGTCGGTGCAGAAGTTACTGCGACGCGGAGCCATTACAAATCTTTCCAAGATGCTGGGACGTATGCATCCCGCGGACATCGCCAAAGTCGTGACCCATCTCTCCTCCCCAAAGGAAAAGCGCGAAATTTTCGAACTGGTTCGCGGCGAAGGCAAGCGTGGGCAAGCGCTCAGTGAACTCGACGGCGAAAGCATTCAGCAAGTACTCGCGGATCTGTTGCATTCCGATATCGCGTGGCTCTTGAAAGACCTTGGTCCCGATGACGTGGCGTACATTCTTGGATTCCTTCCTGAAGAGCGGAGCAAAGAAATTCTCGCCTTGATGAAAACAGAAGATTCGACCGAGGTGGCCGACATTCTGAAGTATCCGAAGGATACGGCAGGCGCGATTATGACCACGGAGTTCTTCTCTTTGTCGGAAGATGCCACGGCACATGAAGCGATTCGTCGGTTGCAGCAAGCCACCGATGCTGAAATGGTGTTCTATATCTATGTGACGGACAAGGATGATCGCCTGGTCGGTGTCCTTTCGCTCCGGCAACTGATCACCGTCCCTCCGACAACTCCCCTGAAAAATATCATGGCGCGAGAGGTCATGAGCGTGGCGATCGACATGGACCAAGAGGAAGTCGCGCGCCAGGTGGCCAGCTATAACTTGCTGGCTATTCCGGTTGTGGAACGAGACGGCAAACTCGTGGGTATCATCACGGTTGATGACGTGGTGGATGTGATCCGGGAAGAAGCGACCGAAGACATGTTGAAGATGGCCGGAGCGATTGAAGAAGAAAGCGGCGCCAAATCTTCGAGTCTCGGCTCGGCAAAACTGCGGTTGCCATGGCTCTTCACCAACTTGGTCGGCAGTCTCCTGTCCGGTGCGATCCTCTGGTATTTCCGTTATACGATCCAAGAAGTCGTGGCAATCGTGAGTTTTATCCCTGTGATTGCAGCGATGGGCGGTAATGTGGGATTACAGTCGTCAACGCTGATTATTCGAGGATTGGCCACCGGCTCCGTGGATCTCACCCACGTATGGCCTGTCTTTTTTCGGGAAACGAAGATCGGCTTGGTCATGGGGCTGGCCTGCGGGGTGACACTGACGCTGGTCGCCTGGGTGTTGCATCAAGGATTTTTGGGCATGGTCGTCGGAGCTTCGCTGGTCATCGCATTTCTGGTGTCCACCAGCATGGCAACGATTATGCCGATCCTCCTCAAGCGCGTGGGCGTCGATCCAGCCGTTGCGGCTGGTCCCTTTGTCACGACGGCGAACGATATCACCGGTATTACAATCTATCTGACCTTAGCCACTCTGTTCTTGGAGTATCTCCGGTGACACGGACTGGTGCGCCCCTACGTTTCTACCGCGGATAGGAGTGGAGAGAACGATGCCTCTGGTAAAGACGACGGCAATCGTCCTGCGGAGCCGCAAATGGGGCGACGCTGATCGAATCGTCACCTTGTATTCCAGGGATTTTGGTAAAATTCGAGGCGTCGCTCGTGGTGCACGCCGCCAGAAAAGTCGCTTCGGGGGTGCGATCGAACCGTTCAGTGTGTGCCGCCTGAATCTATTTGAGAAAACAGGAGATTCCCTATTTAGGATTTCGCATGTCGATCTGGTACGGTCCTCTCAAGTGCTGCGGGAAGACCTTCGCCTGATGGCCTCGGCGGCGCGGATGGTCAACGTCGTAACAGCGATCACGCCGGATGGAGATCCAGATCCGCTCTTGTTTGATACCCTGGAGCAGGGCCTCGCCTCGCTCCACGAAACCAAAGACTCGAGCTTTACGGCGCTTCTTTTTCAGGTCAGGCTGCTCGGGTTGACGGGATTTCGTCCGCAGACCGATCAGTGCGCCGCCTGTGGGAAGGCGCATTTCATCGGAGAGCCTCAATTTTCTCCGGCCGCCGGAGGCATCGTCTGTCTGGCCTGTGCTTCACGTCAACAAGTTCGATGTGTCGCATTCTCACGAGGCAGCCTCTTGTTCCTCCAACAAGCCATTCGACTGGCTCCTACGGTACTCACACGGTTGCGAGCTGTGGGGCAGGTGCGGAATGAGGTGGAGGAAGCGATTGAAGGGTACGTCACGGTTATTGCTGGGAAACGGTTGCCACCGGTTGACTTCCTATCGTGTGCATCGTCAGGATGAACCAGACATGAGGAGAGATGAAAACATGGCCGCCACTGCTCTGGAGCCTCGAGATATGGAGTGGCTCGACAAGGGAGTGCTCGGAATCCAGTGGAGCGATGGCCACAAGGGCCGTTATCCGGTCCGTTATCTGCGGCAGCATTGTCCCTGCGCGGCCTGCGTCGATGAGTGGACAGGCGAGCGACGTCTTAAGTCAGAGGATGTACCGATCTTAATTATGCTCCAGGATATCGAGCCGGTAGGACGCTACGCCTTGCAGTTCAAATGGAGCGATGGTCACGATACCGGTATCTATTCTTATTCATTGCTAAGAAAATTGTGTCAGTGCGATATCTGTCAGCCGGTGAAACCAGTCGAGTCAAAATCTCGACGACTCCTGTGAGGCTTGGATATAACGTGACCAATATTTGCGTGGCTCCGATAAATCCGATCAGGTGCCTCATCAGCGGAGTTGTAATACTTGCATCGATCGTAGGTTGCAAGAGCATGCCGACATTGGAGCAGCAAGAACAGCTGGTACGAGCCAATAATCTTGTGCTGAATCAAATCACCACCAGGGCAGTCGTGAATGCCTGGGGGAAACCGCCGTATTATCACAGTGAATTTAGCCATTTTTTTGTGATGCCGGATTTCAGTGTTATTCCGCGATCGCGGGTAGCAACAGGAGAAGCTCCGAGGGGCTGGAAAGCCGGTGTGCATGCGGGCGAAGGAGTTTATTTCGCATACCCCGATCATGAGTGGCTCTTGGTATTTCTCGATGACCACCTTGTTTACAAGGAAGAGCTCAAAGCTGAAGAGTTGCATGCCCTTGCAAAATCCTGGGCGTATGAGGATCGATTCAAAACCAGGCTTGACGGAATTTCCAGTCCCTAGATATTCCGCATAATACCCCCGCATGACTCCAGCATCAGGAGATGGATTGAACATCGTGATGGCAACCTCCGAGGCCGTTCCGTATGCCAAGACGGGCGGATTGGCCGATATGGTCGGCGCGTTGGCGATTGAGCTGACGAAGTTGGGGCATCATGTGACATTGCTGATGCCAGGGTACCGAGGTCGAGTAAGCCGTGAGGCTTGTCAACTGGCCATGCGATTTTCTATTCCGATGAATGGGAAGCCGCTCGACGTAACGGTGGAAGAAGAGAGAGATGCGGTCACTGGTGTATCACCTCGGTTGAGGGTACTGTTCGTGCGGTACGATCCCTACTTTGATCGCCCGGGCCTCTACCAACAAGACCATCGCGATTATCCTGATAACCTCGAGAGATTTGTCCTATTCTGTCGTGCGGTTCTTGAAGTCGTGCGTAGGTTGAACGAGACTCGATCGGAAAAGGTTGATGTGCTGCACTTACACGATTGGCAGACAGCCCTGTGCGCAGTCTATCTGAAAACCCTTCCTCATGAGTATAAGGGACTTGAGCAACTGAAAGTGCTTCTTACTCTGCACAACATGGGGTATCAAGGAACCTTCCCTGGCCAGGAGTTTGTGAAGACGGGGCTCCCCCCGTCGGTATTTTCACCGAGCGGCCTCGAGTTCTATGGGGCAGTTAATTGTCTGAAAGGCGGCATTGTCTTTTCAGATGCTGTTTCCACGGTGAGTCCAACCTATGCGAAGGAGATCATGACCTCAGAACATGGATGTGGTTTGGAGGGCGTGCTCGCAAACCGTGCGGATGGCGTCAATGGGATTACAAACGGCATCGATGTCGCTGTCTGGAACCCTGAGAGTGACCTCTACCTGCCGGCGCAGTATACGATCGGTGATCTGTCTGGAAAACTTACATGCAAGCGAGCGCTACAACGGGAGCTCGGGTTACCAAATCGGGATGTCCCCTTGTTGGCTGTGATCGGTCGGCTGACCTTTCAGAAGGGGTTTGATCTCTTGCTAGATGTGATTCCTGAGCTCGGGTCCCTAGATACACAAACCGTAGTGCTCGGTACGGGAGATCACCATTTGGAACAACAATTTATTGCAGCCAGAGCCAGATATCCTGATCGAATTGGGTTGTTCCTTGGTTTTGATGAAGGGATGGCGCATCGTATTGAAGCTGGCGCTGACATGGTAATCATGCCGTCTCGCTATGAGCCATGTGGTCTCAGTCAGCTGTATAGCCTTCGCTATGGCACGGTACCTGTTGTTCGTTGTACCGGAGGACTGGCGGATACCGTTGTTCCATTTCGACCTTCGACGGTCAAGTCCGGACAGGCAACCGGCTTCCAATTCTTTGATTCTTCGGCTGACTCTCTGCTCTTGACGCTCTTGCTCTCACTTCATGTGTATAAAGAGCGGCAGACATGGCAATCCTTGATCCAGGCTGGGATGAAGACTGATCTGTCTTGGAATCGATCGGCAAAACTCTATGTAGATTTATATAGACGGCTGCAGGGAGAAACGAGAGAGAGCTAGAGAGTGTTGAAGGAAACGTTGACCACTTGCCCAAGTCTTGCCAGTAACGTCTTTGCCCTTTGAACGTAGTAAGAGCTTTCTTGCTTATGGAGCCTGATGACGGAAACCAGGAGATCACGAGCGGTATCAGTCTGCCCTTGATTAAGCGCTAGTTCTCCGCTGTAGAGAGCGCAAGAGGCTGCCATTGCTTTGACATCGACCGCCACCCGGCTCGTTGGATTGGCCACTAGACGCTCAAGATGAGTTGGCAACGGCAGGACAAACCCTTCGTTCACCTCTTGGCTAGCTGAACGCAGTTGCCTCAGATCTGAACTCGCCTGTGCTAAATCAGAGGTTGATTTACAATCGGCATAGGTATTCCACAGTGACATGAAGCCGCTATTTCTTACCTCTGTCATTTGGGACGAAACACCGGATGCACAACCTGAGGCAAGAACCGCTACTCCCAATAACCCCACCATCAGCCTTGCTTTGAGCGTGTCATGCTTCATTTCATTTATGCTCCAGCTGAAGGAAATGCAAATAGCAGGCCTGAGAAGAATCGCCTGAAATTGTAATTAAAATAAGAGAGTTTGGCGGATTCATCTGGTAGCAATGTGTTAATCTCGACTCACTGTTGCGTCATTGACACATCGGTGTATGAAGAGATCTATTAAGAATTGAAGATTTGGACGAGAATTCCAGTACGGGTGGTAGCGTTGGTCTTTCGCATGATGTGCTTAATGTGTTCTTTTACAGTTTGTTCAGTAATCTGGAGAGCATTGGCGATTTCCTTATTGGTCCAGCCTTTTGCCAGATTTTCAACGACCGATTGCTCGCGGTTAGTCAACTGAAAACGTTCTCTAGCATGTTCTGTATTGAGGTTTTGTTTCCGCCCCAACTCTTCCATGGTAACCACAAGCCTGGCGTTTTGGATGCCTCCTCGATCCGGTAAGCCAAAACCTCTTAAAAGGATAGGCTGATTAGGGTCACCCGTCACGCGCTTGAGTTCGAATTGTTCCCAATCCTTGGCTTCTGTACGTATGTGAAGGGCTTTAATAATTTCCGCACAAAGCTCTGTCAGCGCTGTTGGGAGGACGCCATGCGCTGAGATCGTAGTAGTGCTCCCCTGGTCGACGGCATTGATCTTCTTGGCCAGTTCCGTAGCTTGCCGATTCATATGCAGGAGTTGCATGGATGCTGACAGCACCACTATCCCGGACCCGGCTCTCTGATCAGCAAGCGCATCTGTTTGGTCAATGCCTTTAACTGCTTCTGTCATATGTAAGTTAAGACATCACAAAATGATTGAGTTAATGAGGTACAGACGCTCAAGAACAATTAGCCTTAGCTGGATCCAATAACAAATACGAGTGTGACGCAGGAATAGTACCTAACACTTCCGAGGTAGTCAACATATACCTTTGAAGAAGCAGCCTACGTCCTCGGTATTGTTGATCCAGGAAGCGATAAATATATTCCGCATAGATTTGACATAAGGTGCCGGGCTCGTTCGGACAAGGCCTGGCCCATGTCCGGGTAGCCAATATCCTGTTTAAGAACACAATTTCAAGCCGAGGAATTAGAGATCTTACTGAGGGGAGGAATGGACGTGGAGTCAATGGAATGGGAGTGGTCGATAAGAGATAGCCATGAAAACCATAGTGAGCGGGCGGCGTTGCTGCGGCCAATTCTTTATGAAATGACAGCGTCAGAGACAGGGAATGCTGATGCTGTCAAAGGGGGGAAAGCGCTATCCCTGAATATAAGTAGCGGAGGCATGTTAGTTCTTATGGACCGAGCTCCGGAGATTGAACAGGTATTGAAGGTCTACGTGCCCACCCCTATAACGATCGCTGAAACGCCAACGCTTGCTGAAGTGCGTTGGACAAGAAAGCTTCCGATTGGAGATTCAAGTAGCCGCATCACCTATTTCGTAGGGCTGAAGTTCATATTTTAGCTTTGCCTGGCCGCACGTCACACGTAGGGATATCGATAGATGTCGAAATCACACACATCCGTTCAATGAATTGCTGGATATTCGCGTTCCCTGCATGGTGGTCAAGAAGTGCTTCGCCGCCGAGGAGCCTGGTTTCATCTTTATGCCACAAGCGAGAATGCGAGTTTGGTCAGGACCAACCCACACAGGAACGAGCCAAGGCGCATCGGTTCTCGACTGATCAGCAGTTCTCACAATCGAAAGGCTGTCTGTGATCTTCACAGTAGCTCGATGTCCTTGTTCGAAATGACACGGCCTCCGATACCTGAGAGTCGAATGCAAATACCTGGTGTTGTACAAATCTACCCACGCCGCCAGGGCGCGTTCCAGGTGTAGGACACTCGCCCACTCCCGGAGGTAGAGGAGTTCTTCCTTCAGCGTCGGCATGAGCCGTTCCAGTCGGTGTTCCCGTTCGGATGATTGTCGCTCATCAATAACAGCCCTCGACCCTGGACCCCCGCCGGGCATTGGTGTTGTGCTGTCTGTTCCGGCACCAGGAGCCTGCGAGTGTGTTTCGTTTTCCTCCCGACATCGTGGCCGACAGTCTTCTTCGTGTAGCTATCCAGGACCAGGACAAGGTAGGTCCAGTCACCTGCTCCACCAGCAGCACATGGGCCCAGATGCCTCGATAACCTCAGAACGGATGCCCGGCTTTGGGGGCAGGATCCGCTGCAGGACGACCTCATTGCGCTTGGCGACGGTCGCCGAGGCGCGCAGCCCGATCAGCAAGAAGTACAGTCGCAGCAAGGTGCCCACGGCCAACACCGTGATCGGATGGTCGGTGAACGCAAAGCAGACTTTGGGTACGGCGGTGACGCTGCAGGGCGACGAATTCGTATGCCAAACCTCCTGTGCCGACAACATTGACTTGTCACACAGGCACTTGCCAAAATATGCGCCTCACTCGCTCCTCCTCTCCATGTGAAGAGCCGAGGACGTCAATAATGTCCCGAACAGTCGCGATACTGCTCACGATCCTACAGGCGGGCTGACCGGATGTGCGTCAACATGGGAAGGCGTGGAAGTGAAGGATGCAAATGATGGTCAGCGGGATCCAGATAAGCGGATGACGTTAGTCTTCGCAGTTATATCTACTTACACACACTCCATGAACGGGAGAGGACGAAGCCCACGGAAAATCGAGACACAATGAAGCCCATACGTACCTTGTTGTTCTTGACATACTCGCTCTCGTGGTGGCTGACGGTGATGCTGTTGGTCTCGATCATGCACGGCGTCGCGATGGCAACGCCGGCTATAGAGGAAAAGGCACAGACCATCGTCCACATGCTGGATTATGTCGGTGTGGATTACCCCGGAGTCGTGCAGGATGGCAAGGTGGTGAACGCCGAGGAGTACGCGGAACAGCACGAGTTTGCCACTCAGGTCGTAGTCCTTCTAGACCAGTTGCCCGCCGTTGCCGAGCAGCCGATGCTGTTGGAGCAGGCGCGTGGGCTTCTCGCGCGCATCGAGGCCAAGGCTCCTGGCAGCGAGATTTCCATGCTCATCGGTCGGCTGCGCATAGACGTGATCCAAGCGTGGAAGCTGAGTGTGGCGCCACAACAACCTCCCGACCTCCAGCAGGCCGCGAGACTCTTTGCTCAACACTGTGTTGCGTGCCACGGCACGCAGGGCCGAGGCGACGGGACACTGGCGAAGGGTATGGAACCGGCACCTAGCGACCTACAGGATGAGGCCCGCATGCGCCAGCGAAGTCTGTACGGTCTGTACAATACCATTACGCTTGGCGTGCACGGCACGCCGATGCGCGCCTTCACCGAACTCTCTGAGGCCGACCGCTGGGCACTGGCCTTCTTTGCCGGCGGTTTGCGCGCAGATTCTGAAGTGGTGGCGAACGGGGAGGCACTGTGGCGGCAAGGCGAGGGCAGAAAAAATTTTGAAAGCCTGCGCGGGCTGGTGATAGAGGCGCCCAGTGACCAAGCTTCTCCTGGTTCATCGATGGACGCTGTGCGTGCCTACCTGACACAACAGCCACATGCGCTGCAGGCCGCCGCTCAGAGGCCGCTGGCTTTTTCCCGTACTAAGGTCGACGAGGCAGCGCAAGCCTATGCGAAGGGCAAGCGAGAAGATGCACAGCGCCTGGCGACAGCTGCCTACCTTGACGGCTTCGAGCTGATCGAATCGGCACTGGACAATGTTGATGCGCCGCCGCGCTTGGAGATTGAGCACGAGATGACGGCGCTACGGACGGCCATTCGGGAGGGGCGACCGCCCGAGGCCGTAACAGCGCAGACCACGAAGGTCAAGGCTCTGCTCGACCGTGCCGATGATGCGCTCTCCGGCAGCAGCTTATCCCCGAATACGGCCTTCGTAAGTTCCATGCTGATCTTGTTACGCGAGGGATTGGAAGCAATCTTGGTGCTTTCAGCCATCGTGGCCTTCACCGTCAAGACGGGGCGGCATGATGCCTCACCATACATCCACGCCGGTTGGGTCGGAGCTTTGGCGCTGGGCGGCATCACATGGATCATCGCTCGTTACGCTCTCAGCCTCTCGGGCGCCAGCCGCGAACTGACTGAAGGCATCACGGCGCTGCTGGCTGCGGCCATGCTGCTATACGTCGGCTGGTGGCTGCACAACCGCGCGAATGCGCGGGCATGGAACCGCTTCATCCGTGAGCAAATCAATGCCGCGCTGGGCAAGCGCACGCTGTGGGCGATGGCCGGTATCTCGTTCCTCGTCGTGTACCGCGAGTTGTTCGAGATGATCCTGTTTTACGAGACATTGTGGTCGCAGGCCGGTGCGGCAGGGCAGGGCGCGGTGTTGTGGGGTATTGCCACCGCGGCGTTGCTGCTGGTACTGATCGGCGGCATGATCCTTCGCTACAGCGTGCGTCTGCCGATCGGGCCGTTTTTTACGGTCACCTCCAGCCTGCTGGCACTGATGGCCGTCGTCTTTGTGGGGAATGGGGTTGCGGCACTGCAAGAAGCAGGCGTGCTGGAAACGACGACGGTGCGCTTCTTCTCACTGCCGATGTTGGGAATCCACCCAAGCGCGCAGAGCCTCATGCTCCAGGCGCTGACACTTGCGTTGATCGCCGGTGGATTCTGGTCCAGCCGGGCGAAGGCGGTCTAACCAACGTACCACATCTACAGCCCGGGTATTGTTCCGGCGAGGCGGTCCTCGACTGTGCCTTCCTTAATCTGATACTTCTCAAAGTGCCGTTCATGTCCGACCCGGATATCGTGGTGCGATGTTCGTGACGGATGGGCCTCGACACTCTTCATATGAATATACAAGTAGGCATTGCATCTTTTGCCGGCACCGGCGTCGAATTTCTAGAAACCGCCGTGATTGCCTATGCGTTAGCTCGAACCGGTTCCGTCAAGGAGGCGATCATCGGAACGGTGCTGGGAAATCTGCTCATAGCCCTCCCAGCCTATGCCGCCTGGCCATGGCTCGCCCGTATTCCCATTCACCTCTTCCAAGGCATGGTCGGCATGCTCCTGCTCTGGCTCGGCGGGTCGTGGTTGATCAAGTCCGTCCGTCGGAAGCGGCACAAGCAACGGCCGAGGTGGGTCGACGCTCCTCTGCGGGAGTTTCCAAGCAGCAACGAATCGAGCGGAACAAGGTTCGACTACTTCACGACGTTGATCATGACGAAAAGCGCCGCGATCGAAGCTTTTGAAATCTGCATGATCGTCTCAGCGTTGGCAGTGGCGTCTGGGGCGTGGGGTTCTGCATTGACGGGAATGACCGTGGCGTTGGTGGCAACAGGGTGCCTGGTGATCGTCGCAAAAGGCAAACTTCAGCGTGTGCCGGAGGTGGACTTCAAGCTATGGACCGGAGTGCTGCTTTCATTGATCGGCTTCTGGTGGATGTACGAAGGATTGGTGAATTGGCCGTGAGCGACTCCTGGTCCGAATAAGCAGCTCATGCACGCCGCTATAGGCCAGAGAAGATAAACTTTAGAATACCGGCTTCGGAGTGATTGCCGCAGCGAGTTCGGTCAAGAGGCGTTCGGTCTCATCCCAGCCAAGACAGGCATCGGTAATGGAGACGCCGTGAAGGAGCGCGACGCCTTCTTTCCACGCTTGTCTGCCGGGATTGAGGTTGCTTTCGATCATCAAGCCCATGATCGCCTGCCGGCCCTCACGGAACTGCTTCAGAACTTCACGGGCGACGAGGCCCTGACGCGTATGGTCCTTACGGGAATTATCGTGCGAGCAATCGATCATGATGGAACGGGCGATACCTTCGCCGGCTACTGCAGTCTCAGCAGACGCGACATGTTCTGGCTCGTAGTTGGTTCTTCCACCCCCACCGCGCAGCACGATATGGCGGTCGGGATTGCCCATGGTTTTGATGATTGCCGTTTGTCCATCGGCGTTGATGCCGACGAAGTGGTGCGGCGTGTGGGCGGAAGTCATGGCATTAATCGCAACCTGGAGGCTGCCTTCGGTCCCGTTCTTAAAACCAACCGGCATCGATAGACCGCTGGCCATTTCTCGATGGGTTTGGCTTTCCGTGGTGCGGGCCCCGATCGCCGTCCAACTGATGAGGTCGGCGATGTACTGCGGACTGATCGGGTCCAATAATTCGGTGCCGCAGGGGAGGCCTATCTGATTGATCTTGAGGAGAATCGTTCTCGCCAGCTCCATACCCGTCGCGATATCGCAAGTACCGTCCAGGTGAGGGTCATTGATGAGGCCTTTCCATCCCACGGTGGTCCTGGGCTTTTCGAAATAGGTCCGCATCACAATCAAGAAACGATCACGGAATGCATCGGCGACCGACTTGAGCTTGGCGGCATATTCATAGGCGGCATCGGGGTCATGAATGGAGCAGGGTCCGGCGATGACCAGGAGTCTGTCACGATCCCTTCCGTGGAGAATTTTGCGAATCGCTTCTCGGGTTTCGACGACGAGTGCCGCAGCCTGATCGGTAATGGGTAGCTTGATCTTAATGGCGCGCGGGGATGGCAAGGCCTTGATTTCAATAACATGCTGATTGTCGATCGGTCTATTCATGAGGGGTTACGTCCTTCCACTCTCATTCTTGGTGACACCTTGAGGGGGGTAACACTTTAACGAATCAGGCAACAAAAGTCCATACCGGTTGCCCCGATTGTAATCCCAACATGATAATGTCCGCTTTGGCCAAGATAGAAATGTCCTCTTCGTTGCTAGACTGGCCGCTCTCACAAGGAGGGCGGGATGGTCGGAGAGGACAGGGTACTCATGAGTGGGAAGGAACTGCGGCGGGTCCA
>PHGD01000139.1 GCA_011090425.1 Nitrospira sp. LK70
GCGATGAGTGAGGGACTCAATAGCCAGATTCAGAAGATCAAGAGCATGGCCTGCGGTTTCCGAAACATCGAGCACTTCAAGACGGCGATTTACTTCCACTGCGGAGGGCTCGACCTGTACCCATGCTAAACCCAGAAGCGCCAACTATCTTTACGACCTTATCGGAGTTCTAGTCGTTCCCAATCCTAACGGATCAATGCAAGTATGTGCAGGTACTCGAATTGCGTCAAAGCGTATTGTCACCGCACGACATTGTGCATTTACCGAAGGGCCAAAGGGTACCTTTTCACAGAATGCGCTCACGAATGGGTGGAAAGGATCGTTTTACCTAGCCTCTAACCCGGGTGTCGGTATTCCGACAGGAGATGTTTCATTCCCTCCAGATCTTCTGAATGCCGCCACACAATTTCATAGTTCAGATTACAAGCATGATTACATCATGATTGACCTTCCAAGTTTGAATCTAGCCATGCCAAAGGTCGCCCCAAAAGATGCGGTGAAAGGAGACCTCCTTCAGATGCTGGCTTTTCAGGTGGATGTTTATACGCTCCTCGTTGAGCCGTCCGCCAAGACGTTTCCTACGAATTGGACGGAAGCCATACGACTGGATAGAGCCGCATCATGCCAAGCAGTGGAAAGGACCACATCGGGGTGCGTGCTTCATGGCTGCCAAGCGCGAGTGGGAATGAGTGGGGCGATTCTGTTCACGCAGGCAGAGGAGCCAGAGAACATAAAAATGGCTGCCATACATTCTCGCTCGATTGAACCACATATGGGTCAGTCCTGTGACAATACCGAAAAACCTAACATTCCTAATGTCGCAATCTCTCTATCCGCAGGAGTTCAATCGCAAATGGGTCGCTAGGAAAAGGGGGGGGGGTGCGTATTCCGACCCAAGCCAGCCACTGATTCCGACGCAAGTCGGCCACCCGTTCCGACGGAACGCGGCCACTGATTCCGAGGTGAATCCGGCCACTTTTCCGAGTCCTCTCGGAATCGGTGGCCGACATCTCTCGGAATCCGGGGCGGGATGATTCCCCAGCGGTCCGTCTCTCCGAGTCACTCGTGACGCAGGTCCTCCTCACCCTTGGGTATCGTGTGCCTTCCATTTTATGAGGGAGGTGCCGATGCCAGCGGAGCGAGTGACCATGCGGAAGATCAAAGACATTCTTCGACTCAAATGGGGCTGCGGACTCAGTAACCGGCAAGTCGCGGCCAGTTGTGGGGTCGCGCGGAGCACGGTAGCGGAGACGCTCTATCGGGCCAAGGCGGCGGGGTTGTCCTGGCCGTTCCCGGAGGGCCTGGACGATCAACAGCTGGAAACCCGGTTGTATCCGGCGGCGCCGTCGCCGACCGGCCCGCCGCGGGCTGTGCCGGATTGGGCGACGCTGCATTAAGAATTGACGCGCAAGGGCGTGACGCTGGCGCTGCTGTGGCAGGAGTACAAAGCCCAGCATCCCGACGGCTATCAGTACAGCCGCTTTTGCGATCTCTACGGAGCCTGGCGGGCCACCCTGGATCGCTGTCTGCGCCAGGAACATCGTGCAGGGGAGAAGCTCTTCGTCGATTATGCTGGCCAGTGAGAATACAAAGGGGTCAGGAACCATTGCTTGAATTGAGGGGAGTGAGGTGGGGATCGCACGTATGAGAAGAAGCGGCTTTGCCACTGACGGTAACGGCGGATGTGACCGGTCATCCACCACTGCATGGAGCGGCTCAGCTGCAGTGGCCGGTTGCACCACTTTTTCCCTTGCTTGGTCGAGTGCAGGGGAGAGGTTAGGCGGTGACACGGACGTTGTCATGCAGAAACTCCGGCGCAAAATCGGCTCCGTTGGGCCACACCAGAGTATGGAGCTCGGGATCGATTTTTGAAAACGCTATGTGAGCCAGTCTTCCAAAACAAGGTCGGAGATGTGCTGAAAATGACGGGTATTATGTGTCACGAGCGTCGCGCCATGGCGTTTCGCGATGGCGGCAATCAAGGCGTCTTTTTCTCCTGTCGGCCGTCCCATGCGCAGCAACTCTGCACAGAGGGTCCCGTAGGCTCTCGCGGCCTCCGTGTCAAACGGAATGACTTCGATGCCTGCCACGAATTCGGCGAGCACGTCCAGATTGTGCGCGACACGTTGAGAACGGAACGCCCCACAGTAGAGTTCGCCCAGCACGACGGTACTGATTGCCAAGTCGTCGGCATGGGCTCGTATCCGATCTTGAACGGTCACGACGCCTTTCAGCGCCGCCACGCACACGTTGGTATCGAGATGATAGGACACCGTTTAGGAAAGCGAGATGCGGGTTTCGTGCCGATCGCGATCGATTTGATCGAGGGCTTGATCCAATTCTGGATCATCGCGCCAGCCGCCAAAGGCCTGTTCCAGGTGGGAGAGCCGATCGATGCGAATCTGGATCTGGATCTCGATCTCCGTTCCGTCTGGCAGAAGAACTGGTTCCTCAAGTTCGATCGTGGTTCCGTGAATTTTCCCTTTGACAGTCTTTGTCATAACACCAGCCTTTTGTCGAACATCATACCGTATCCATCGTGGCTTGGCAAAGAGAGGTGCGGAATGAACCAGGATTCCGCAGGTGGCGTTGACCCTGTGAACTTGAGGAGAGCCCAAGACGGATCAGTTCATCGGAATGATCGTCGCGGAGACTTCGTTGGGCAGGAGGAGGGTCACCGCCGCGCGATGCTCTTCGTCCGGTTGAATCAACGCGAACAACGGCACCGCCTGCGGCACGCCGCCGGGCGGTAGGGCCAACATCGCCGGAAAGTCGATCAGTGGAGAGAGCGTGGCCTGGCCGGCAATGCGAAGTCGAAATGCCATCAACACATCGCGCAATCGCTCAGCTTTCTCCACATCCGACATCGACTCACCAGGCGCGATCCCGACTTCCCAGAGAGGTTTTGTCACGGTGACAGGAAAGGTCAGTCCGAGTTTTTGCGCATCCGTCGACACATCGATCAGGAACCCGGCTTGAATCGCCTGTTGGCGATTCGTGATCAATTGCTTGGCTGGACTGTCGCTCCGTGCTTCGAGTGCTTTGCCCGGATCAATCGGGCTTTCGAGTTTCGGTTCCTCCGTTGTCGGTAACGGTGGAGTCGCTTCGGTAGACGATTCCTTGTTTGCAACGTCCTGATCGGGCATGACAACGGGCTCATCCGGCAGAGCGGGAAGCACCTGGATAAGACCTTCATACACTCGTTTGGCGGATTCAGACCAGGCGGGATTAAACGGTCGACGTGAAAACGCCGCTTCAGCGGCTTTTCGTTCATCGTGACTGAGCACTCGTGTGGGACCTGTTGTATCCATGGCAACGAGATAAGCTCGTACATCCACAAGTCAAGGGCTAGTCGGGCAGGCGACGGCCCTTCGTTTCTGGAGCGAACAAAAGCACAATAAGTCCAAGTAGATAGATCAGCGCGACGGTGCTCGCAGCCCGCCCAAAGGAGCCAAGTGTCGTGACGAGCCAGCCGGTCAAGAATGGGGAGGCTGAAGCCAGTACGCGGCCCGCGTTGAAACAAAAGCCTGCTCCAGTTGCCCGTAACTGGGTGGGGTACAGCTCTGGAAGGTAGATCGGAAATCCGCTGAAAATTCCATTATTAAAAAGCCCAAGGATCGGTAGGAGCATCAGAACTCCAATGTAACTCGAAGGCATCAAATAGGTGACGGGCAACATGATGAGGCTTCCGAGGCACATGAAGGCGAAGACCGGTCGCCTGCCGAACCGGTCGGCGAGGGGGCCGAAGCCGAGATAGCCGAGGATCGCCCCCGCGTTCAACGCCATGATGGCGTAGCTGACATACTTGGTCAACATCGCCGGATCTTGCCCCTTCAAGTCCGGCAACTCTCGGATCAGTGTCGGCGCCCAATTCGTCGCTCCCCAGAGACCGAACACCGCGACAAACGCCAAGGCAGAACCGACCACCGTCGCTCGTCTCAAATCGCCACGAAAGATGGCTGTCAGAGGAACAGCTTGTCGGCCGTGCGCATGAGTCCAACGTTCCGGTTCTTTAACCCACCAGCGAACGAAGAGCGCTACAAATGCAGGAAGAATACCGATGACAAACAATCCTCGCCAGCCATAGGCATCTCTTAACGTGAGATTCATCGTGGCGGCTAAAAAGAACCCCACGGCCCAAGCCGATTGAAGCATGCCCGCAGCTTTGGCGCGCTTCTCTTCCGGCCAGGTCTCAGCCACGATAGCAGCGCCTGCCGCCCATTCACCCCCGATGCCGAGCGCGGTCAGAAATCTGGCTATGGCCAGGTGCCACCAGGTTTCCGCCAAGGCAGCGGCGCCAGTGAAAACGGCGTAGATGATGATCGTAGCGATCAGAACTCTTGTGCGTCCGAATCGGTCGGCGAGAACGCCGAACGTGATTCCCCCGACCGCCCAGCCGATTAGGAAGATGGAAAAGATGATACCGCCGTACCAGCCGATTTGTTCGGCGGTCGGCGGCCCACCAGCCGTATGCAGCAAATCGTGCAGGGCCGGATGCAAGACAATGGCATAAATCGTCGCGTCCATCGCATCAAATACCCAGCCCAACCAGGCGATGAAGAGAACCAACCATTGGTAAGACGTCACACCGGATCGCCAAGACGAAGTGTTCATACGGTTCAACTGCGCCTATCAATCAACAGGCAGGTCGCGACAGTGCGCGCAAGGCTAAGGGGGTTCTCCATCACTGTCAAGGTGGAGCCCCGTGGCTTGACAGAGGTGGCTGTTGGTTCTTCGGCGACACCTCGACGAAGTGTGTTTTCGCATAGGCGGGTGAACAGTGCAAAAACCTCGTGCTATAGTCCTTCGCATGTCACGGATAAATTACTATGAGGTACTTGGCGTCTCGCGTGAGGCGTCCGACGAAGACATCAAGAAGGCCTATCGAAAGCTGGCTTTTGAGCATCACCCAGACCGGAATCCTCACAGAAAGGATGCGGACGAGCGGATCAGAGAGATCAATATCGCGTATGAGATCGTCGGTGACCCTGAAAAGCGCAATACTTATGATCGATTATCCTGGGGAGCTGAGCCGCGCACCGAAACAATCGATCCCGGCGTTATCCTCGACGAAATGGAGCGGAAGCTCTTCGACGAAGGAAGAAAAGAACTCTTTGCGGTCCTGATGAGAGATGTGAAGCGGGTGAAGGCGGAGCTGGTCACTATCCGAGTACAGGTTGTGGCCGAACAGGGATACGACTCATTTCTGGAGCACATGGTTGCCGCTCGCGCGTCGGCAATTGTGGGTGACTTCGTGACGGATGAAATGGACCGACGAAAACAACGCCTCGTTGAAGTGGCGGTCGAGATGATGGTGTCGCAGGGAGTGACGAAGCGGGGTGATGAAGCGGGTATTCGTACGCTTCGAAATCGCCTCGAAACGGCCTTTCGTAGCGGTCGGGTACACGGCATCGCGTCGGCGCTGGAGCTGTTCTATGAGAGGCGGTAGGTGTGAAAGGTCAGGTAAAGATGAGGCCTGTTACTTCTTCCCAACATGGACTTGCTTTCGTCGTGACGGATGATGCGCGGGGGCAGGCATCTGTAAGAATACCGCGGGCGAGACCCCGAATCTCGCGGCGAGCCGAGCGATTTGGCGGACGTTCAGGTCGCGCTTGCCGGAGAGAATTTCTGAAACGACACCCTGACTGCCGACCTCGGGAAGATCCGCTTGAGACAATTCATGGTCCTCCATGAGAGAGCGGAGGATTTCGGGACCAGAGGAGACCGGTATCGACACATGAACCTCTTCGTATGCGGAGATGGCAAGCGCCAAGGTTTCAACTAGATCCGCCAGAGGATGAGTCTCTTGTTCGCCGATTTCGTCGACGATCTCATCGAGCATAGCGACCGCTCGATGGTATTCAGCCTCCGTCCGCAACGGCCCGAGGGGAATTCGCCGGCGAATGCGACGGTAGTCCGCATGAGCTTCACGGATATATTTAGCGAGCATCGGTTAGATCCTCCAACTATCCCTGTCGTACTCCGAATGCGTGAGCACGTGCCGGACGTAGACTTTCTTCCGATTGTAATGAATGGCTGCGATCAGCCGGAACTTGTTGCCGCCGATATTAAAGACTGTGAACCGGTCAATCTGATCCGCTGATGGAAACGTAGTCCGGAGAGCGGCAAAGGAAGCATAGTCGGTCTTGCGCATAATGGCGAACCAATGTTGCAACGGGGAACGGGCTTCGGGATGGATTCGCCAAAATTTCACCAGCCGCCTCCGCGTAATGATATGCACAGAGGTAAACTATCTCAAAGTGAGATGGTCGTCAAGCGAGGCATCTGTGATCGGGGCTCGTGAAAGCGAGATTCGCGCACTGCGGCATCGTCTCGAAACGGCTTTTCGTAACGGCCGTGTGCATGGTATCGCCTCGGCATTGGAGCTGTTCTACGAACGGCGATAGCGTTGCTCGATGCTCGCTAAATGTTCGATGTTGGATGAGCTATCGCGCGTCTTGCAAGTGCATCATCGGACTGGCCTCATCCTCCGAGAGGATGTATGAGGAGAGCCTCGCGCTTTGCTGCCGCCATCAATTCACGGTCGAACGCCAGAAACGTGACTCCTGAGGATATCTGCTCACGAAGAACCAAGGCCGATGCCAAGTGCAAAGCATCATAGCCCCGTAATGCACGACGGGCTGTCAGCTCACCCGCATCCTTTACGAGTCGATCCGTGACCTCTACCGTAATGTAGCGAGGCCAGTCCTCGACAAATGCCTCCACCACACGACGATAGCCCTGAGCGGAGAGCCGTGCTTCACGGCGAGCACGCGCAAAGGCTGCGCGCGCCTCGGTGTACGCAAGTAGAGAGGTCGCGACAGCCTCCGCCTCATTCACAGCGATCGTCAACTCTTGTGACATCGGTTCATCCACATAGAGCTTCACCAAGGCACTGGTATCCACATACAGCATCATCGACGGTCTTCGACCACCGTTTCAGACAATGTCCGACCGTGAAGGACAGGTTTCCGACGCGCCCCTCGAGGTTTGCCTCCGCTCCACCGCACTGCGCCTACACGCAACAGAGGTTCCAATGCCTGCTTGAAATGAGAACTCAGGGCCGGAACAATTCGCGCGACAGATCGACCGCGATCCGTAACGGTAATTTCCTCACCGCCCTGAACTCGTTTCAGATACCGACTGAGTCGATTCTTTAATTCGCGCACCCCGACTTGTGACATGTGCACCTTCCAATGAATGCAGCCACATTATCTATTTTAAGTGGCTACAAGTCAAACGCTATGTCTGTTAGAAGTTGCCCCTCGTCGTCACCGAGCCGGTGTGTGTGGTGGTCTGGTAGGTGCCGTTTACCGTGGGATTCGGACTGCCGGTGACGGTTCGAGACTCGAACAGAAGAGCCTGGTACACCATATCGATTCCCAAGGCGTTCCTGCCTAAGAAGCCTGCTTTTGATCCACAGGTCAAGAGACCTAAGAATCTCCCATTCTCTTTACAAAGGAAGCCGACACCGACAGACAGGGTATGGGAACGAGCGTCCGGGGCCGCCGGATTATAATTCACATCCGGGATCGCTTGTTGAGAATGGAGATAGCCGGTGCGCAAGGCAACGTTCCAAGCGGGATGGCTGGGGAATGACAGCCATCGATATTCTGTGCCGACGCCGATGCTGACGGTGTTGCTCCACTGTTGGGGGTTCGCCGGGGTCACGCCGTTCGAGAGATGGACATCGAAATCTCGAATCGACGCCCATCGTGCATAATCGACATCGATCTCAACCTTCCATTCGCGCGCAGCATTTCGAATAGGCCAGAAGGCTGCTCCCCAGGTATAGATTTCAGGAAGGCGAATGGACGAGGAAGTGTTCGCCACCAGGGCTCCGTCTCTCAGGAATACTCCGTCAACAGGAAGCACCACTTGGCTGCGCCAGATAAAGGCCAGATTGAGGCGGGGCTTACCTTCATCGGTTTTAAGCAGCGTATACAACACACTGGCATTGAGACCTGCGGTGGTGCCCTTGCCGTTCAATTCAACGGTGCTGCCCCCTTGGACAGACTGCTGTTCCAAATGTCCCTCGCCAAGAAAAGGGACAAATATAAAGAGGCTCAACGCAGATTCGTGTGGGTGAATACTGCTCATTTCCGAGGCAAGAAGGCGGTGAGAATCTTGAGCCGCAGGTACTCCTCATCCCGATAGCCGTAGGCGCGCCGTTGAATCACGCGAATCTTGTTATTCAATCCT
>PHGD01000140.1 GCA_011090425.1 Nitrospira sp. LK70
GATCCAACGACCGGAATGGTCGTCAATCTGTTCGACCTCAAACGGCTGTTGCTCGCCGTGCTCGAAGAGTTTGACCACAAGAACCTGAACCTCGACATGCCCTACTTCAAAGACCGGATTCCCACATCGGAGAATTTCGCCCATGTGCTCTGGACCAAATTGGCCTCCCAGCGGGATATCGGCACACTACATGCCCTTCGGCTCTGCGAGGATGAAGATCTGTATGCCGAGGTCACCGCAGCCGACGGTCCGGATGTCGCCGCCGTCGCCAAGCGATATTCGTTCAATGCCATCCAAGACAGTCATCAGGGGCGAGACTGGGACTTTTATGTGACGGTTCATGGAACGATTGATCCGGAGACTGGTATGGTGACGGACATCGGAGCGCTGGATCGACTGGTGCAGGACACTGTCATCAAAACTTTTGATCGACAGGACCTCTGTCAGGTGCTTGGATCCGAAACGGTGAGGGGTGAAGGTCTCGTCAAGGCGGTCTGGCACCGTCTTGCTGGTCGCCTCTCCAGAGGAACCCTTCACAACATCCGCCTCGTCCAAACCCGCGATCTCTCGTTCGATTACTCGGGCTGACCGGATCCTTTACCCTTTCGAAAGGCAGCACTTCTTCCCCCATCGGGGGCGTGATTTCCTCCATAGGAAACATGTATTCTTCGGCGCCTGCGCTTGTAACGCGCGAGGTGCTTGTAAATGACGGGCCTCGACAAGAAATCGCTGAGCGAACGCGACATCTGCACCAAGTTCATCACACCGGCGGTCAAGCGGGCAGGGTGGGATGAGCTGTCGCAGATTCGTGAGGAGGTCGGGTTTACCAAAGGGCGCATCATCGTCCGGGGCAAGCTCGTCACCCGAGGCAAGGCCAAACGCGCCGACTACATCCTCTACTACAAGCCGAACCTTCCCATCGCCCTTATCGAGGCGAAAGACAACCGCCATCCCGTCGGGGGCGGCATGCAGCAGGGGTTGGAATATGCCGAGACGCTCGATATTCCCTTCGTCTTTTCATCGAACGGCGACGGCTTCATCTTTCACGATCGAACGGGCCGAAGCGAGCAGCGAGAGGTCGATCTCTCGCTGAATGCGTTTCCTGCGCCAGAAACCCTCTGGCAGCAGTATCGTGCGTGGAAAGGCCTGGCACCCGCTCAGGAAGAGATCGTCCTGCAGAACTACCACGACGATGCGAGCGGCAAGGAGCCGCGTTACTACCAGCGCATTGCGATCAACAAGACTATCGAGGCGATTGCCAAAGGCCAGAATCGTCTGCTCCTGGTCATGGCGACCGGCACCGGTAAGACCTACACGGCCTTTCAAATCATTTGGCGTCTCTGGAAAGCCGGACGCAAGAAACGCATCCTCTATCTCGCCGACCGCAATGTCCTGATCGATCAAACGATGGTCAACGACTTCCGGCCATTTGGAAAGACAATGGCCAAACTCAGTACCGGTTCAAAAACCATCGAGCGAGCGGACGGCGGGGTCGTTGAGCTGCCCCTGGCCGTGGATAAGAAACATCGACGGATCGACACATCCTACGAAATCTATCTCGGGCTCTACCAAGCCATTACCGGGCCGGAGGAGAGCGACAAGCTGTATCGGGAACTCTCCCGAGATTTCTTTGATCTGGTCGTGATCGACGAATGCCACCGTGGCAGCGCTGCGGCGGATTCCGCCTGGCGGGAGATCCTCGACCATTTCTCCGGCGCCACCCAGATCGGGCTCACCGCCACGCCGAAAGAAACCGCCTACGTGTCCAACATCCACTACTTCGGCAAGCCGGTATTTACCTACTCGCTGAAGGAGGGCATCCGCGACGGCTTCCTCGCCCCCTATAAAGTGGTGAAGGTTCATTTGGATGTGGACGTCGAAGGCTACCGCCCGGCGAAGGGAGAGGTCGATAAATACGGCCAGGAGATCGAAGACCGCATCTACAACCAGAAGGACTACGACAGGAATTTGGTGATCGACGAGCGGACGAAGCGGGTGGCACGCAAAGTGACCGAGTTTTTGAAAGAGAGCGGCGACCGTTTTCAGAAGACCATCGTCTTCTGTGTGGACGTCGAACACGCAGCCAGGATGCGCCAGGCCTTGATCAACGAGAACGCCGACCTGGTGCAACAAAACGAGCGCTACATCATGCGGATCACCGGCGATGACGCCGAAGGCACAGCCCAACTCGGCAACTTCATCGACCCGGAAGCCAAGTACCCGGTGATCGTCACGACCTCGCGGCTGCTCTCCACCGGGGTTGATACCCAGACCTGCCGCGTGATCGTGCTCGACCGTGAAGTCGGGTCTATGACCGAGTTTAAACAGATTGTCGGCCGTGGGACACGCGTGCATGAGGACAGCAAGAAGTACTACTTCACGCTCATCGACTTTCGAAAGGCCACCAATCATTTCGCCGATCCCGACTTCGACGGTGAGCCGGTGCAGATCTACGAGCCTGGGGAACAAGATCCGGTCGCGCCGCCTGACGATCTGCCGCCGTCGGTTGATACGGAAGATCCGATTCCACCGAATCCAGCCGAGGATGAGCAGGTCGTCGTCGATCCCGCCCCACCGGACATCACCATCCAGCCCGGCGGCACTCAACCTCGCAAGTATCATATCCATGGTGAGGAAGTCAGCGTGATTGCGGAGCGGGTGGAGTATCTCGACGAATACGGCAAGCTTGTGACTGAAACCCTGCGCGACTACACCAAGAAGAGGCTCCGGAAACGGTACGCGAGCCTCACGGCGTTTCTCAAACAGTGGAACAGCGCCGAGCGTAAGCAAGCCATCATCGAGGAGCTGGAGCAGGAAGGGCTATTGCTCGAACCGTTGGCCGACGAAGTGGGAAGGGATCTCGATCCCTTCGACCTCATCTGCCACGTGGCCTTCGATCAGCCGCCGCTGACGCGACGGGAACGGGCGGAGAATGTCCGTAAGCGGGATGTCTTCACGAAGTACGGCAAGCAAGCCCGCGCCGTGCTGGAAGCCTTGCTCCAGAAGTATCAGGACGAAGGTGTCACCAGCCTGGACGATCCGCAGATCCTCAAGATCGCGCCCTTCGATGCCATGGGCACGCCGATCGAACTGCTCAAGACGTTCGGCGGTCGCTCTGGATTTGAACAGGCTGTCCACGAACTGCAATCCGCCCTCTATCAAGGAGCCGCATAACTCATGTCCGTTCGGAACACCGTCAAATCGATTCAAGACATCATGCGACAGGACAGCGGCGTCGATGGCGACGCGCAGCGCATCTCCCAGCTCTGCTGGATGTTCTTCCTGAAGATCATCGACGACCAGGACCTGGAACTGGAGGCGATGCAGAAAGACTACCGCTCGCCCATCCCGAAGAAGTTCCAATGGCGCACCTGGGCGGCGGACCCTGAAGGCATCACCGGCGAGCCGCTCATGGCCTTCGTGAACGGTGAGCTCTTCCCCTCGCTCAAAGAGTTGTCGGGATCGACCAAGGACGGGCGTCGCCGCGTCGTGCGAGAGGTCTTCGAGGACGCCTACAACTACATGAAGTCCGGCCAGCTCATGCGGCAGGTGATCAACAAGATCAACAGCATCGACTTCAACAACCTGACCGAGCGCCAGCACTTCGGCGACATCTATGAGCAGCTCCTGAACGACCTCCAGAGCGCCGGCAACGCGGGCGAGTACTACACGCCCCGCGCCGTCACGGCTTTCATGGCGGACCGGATCGACCCGCACCCAGGCGAGGTACTCTTCGACCCTGCCTGCGGAACCGGCGGTTTTCTCACCTGCGCCATCCGTCACATGCGCGAACGCTATGTGAAGAAACCGGCGGATGAGCAGAAGATGCAGCAGGCCTTGCGGGCCTGCGAGAAAAAACAGCTGCCGCACATGCTCTGTGTCACGAACATGCTGCTGCATGGCATCGACGATCCCTCCTTCGTCCGACACGACAACACTCTGGCCAGACCCTACATCAGTTACGGCCAGGCCGATCGCGTGGACATCGTCCTCACCAATCCACCTTTCGGCGGCAAGGAAGAAGACGGGATCGAAAGTAACTTCCCGAAACATTTTCAGACCCGCGAGACGGCGGATCTCTTTCTCGCGCTGATCGTGCGATTGCTCAAAGCCAGTGGCCGCGCTGCCGTTGTCTTGCCGGACGGCTCATTGTTCGGCGAAGGGGTAAAGACCAGGCTCAAGGAACATCTCATGGAGGAGTGCAATCTCCATACAATCGTCCGCCTGCCCAACAGCGTCTTCAAACCCTACGCCAGCATCGGGACGAATCTGCTGTTCTTCGAGAAGGGCGAGCCGACGAAGGAGATCTGGTTCTACGAGCACCGCATTCCCGACGGCCAGAAGGCCTACTCGATGACGAAGCCGATCCGCTTCGAGCATCTGAAGCCCTGCATCGACTGGTGGGGCGGAGCGAAACGGAAAGGACGGAAGGAAACGGACGTCGCCTGGAAGGTGACCGCCGATGACGTGAAAGCTCGCGGCTACAACCTCGACATCAAAAACCCGCACCGCGTCGCCGACGACCATGGCGATCCGGAAGAACTGCTTCAGAAACTTGAGGCAGCCGAAAAGGAAACTGCCAACCTTCGCGATCAGCTCAAAGCTATTCTGGAGAAGGCTCTGCTGCGATGAATCCGACTCATGCCATCCGTCATTCCCGCGAAAGCGGGAATCCAGAGTCCGAACAGACTGAAGTCTTTCCATGACGCCACAACGCCTGCTGCAACATTTCGAACAGATCAGCGACGCGCCCGACGCCATTGCACCCCTGCGCCGCTTTATCCTCGACCTCGCCGTGCGGGGAAAGCTGGTCGAGCAAGATCCGAGGGACGAACCGGCGTCGGAATTGCTCAAGCGGATTCAGGCAGAGAAGGCACGGTTGGTCTACGCGGGCGAAATCAAGAAGGGAAAACCGTTGCCTGATATTGAAGAGGATGAAATTCCGTTCGGAATCCCGGCCAACTGGCAATGGGTCCGTTTGAACGACATAACGTCCTACATTCAACGCGGCAAGTCGCCTGAATATACAACCGGCGAGGGACTCCCAGTGATCTCACAAAAGTGCGTTCAGTGGGGCGGGCTTGATCTTGATTCCGCGAAGTCCATCACTCCTGAATCGATTGAGGAATACGAGCCAATCCGCTTTTTGCGGAGAGACGATTTGCTTTGGAACTCCACCGGCACAGGAACCATTGGACGAGTTGTCAAAGTAAAAGAACCACCACGCAAGCTGGTCTGCGATAGTCATGTCACGGTTGTTCGATGCCTTGAGGTTGATGCTGAATACATTCGTTCGTGGCTTCGTTCAGATCACGTCTACGCAGTTATTGAGGACCAAGCAGCAGGATCAACCAATCAAGTCGAACTGACTTCGCAACTTGCAATGAATCAGGTTGTGCCCCTTCCGCCCCTCGCCGAGCAACAGCGCATCGTCGCCAAGGTGGATGAATTGATGGTGCTCTGTGATCGCTTGGAGACGGCGCAGACCGAGCGGGAGAGGCGGCGAGATCGGCTGGTGGCTTCGTCTCTGAATCGCTTGAACAATGGCGAGGATGTTGACGCTTTTCGCGACCACGCCCGCTTCTACTTCAACCACCTCCCGCGCCTCACCACGAAACCCGGACACATCCAGCAACTCCGCCAAACCATCCTCAACCTCGCCGTCCGTGGGAAACTCGTTCCTCAAGATCCCAATGACGAAGCGGCCTCAGAATTACTCAGGCGTATGGGCGCAGAGAAATCCCAGAATGAACCATTCTTGATTCCTATCTCATGGGCTTGGGTCTCCGTCGATCAAGTCGGCGATTCGAGGCTGGGAAAGATGCTCGACAAAGGAAAAAACAAAGGCACACCTCGGCGCTACCTCAGGAACGTAAACGTGCGTTGGTTCGACTTCGATTTATCGGATGTGTTTGAGATGCCGTTTGAAGATGATGAACTTGAGGAGTTCGCATTACACAGAGATGATGTTTTGATCTGCGAAGGTGGAGAGCCCGGGCGGACCGCTGTATGGGACGAGCGGGAACAAGAAATCTATTTCCAAAAGGCCATTCACAGGGTCCGATTCTCAGAAGGCGTGACGCCCCATTTTTTTGTCAATGCTGTACGCGAAAGCGCAGACAGTGGGCGTCTGTCTACTTATTTCACGGGGGTGGGCATAAAGCACTTTACGGGGAAAGGACTCGCTTCATACACCTTTCCGCTCCCATCTCTCGCCGAACAGCAACGCATTGTCGCCAAGGTCGATGAGCTGATGGCCCTCTGCGACAAGCTCGACGCGCAGCTCACCACCACCCATACCGACCGCCGCCGCCTCCTCGAAGCCGTCCTCCACGAGGCGCTGGCCCCGGCGGTGTAAGTGAGAGCATCAGGAGTTGCAACGCGATGTTGTTCGCAGTATCCAGATGACGAAGGACCTGAAAGTAGAGTAAAGTTTCTGGGTTTTCAGGGGGCTAGGCATGGGTGAGCGAAGAGCCGTTTCTGTACCAGTTCAAGACGCTATCCGCGAAATGGTGCGACGGATTGTTGCTCAGTTTCGCCCTGACAAGATCATTCTCTTCGGATCGCATGCACGAGGCGATGCCCGTCCGGGCAGTGACGTGGATCTACTCGTTGTGATGCCGGTCCAGGGATCGAAACGCCGGAGGGCGACGGAAATAGATATGGCGCTTGCCGACCGGACGGTTCCCTTGGATCTTCTGGTTGTGACTCCGGAAGACTTTGAGCGAGGCCAGACGGAAATCGGCTCCGTGTTGCGGCCGGCCGCGCTTGAGGGACGTGTACTCTATGACCGAGCCGCCTGACGTGGGCAAACAGGTGCGGCGGTGGATCGAAAAGGCGGAGCATGATCTGCGCAATGCCGAGCATACCCTCACCATCCACGACGAGGAATGCCCGTTTGACACCGTGTGCTTCCATGCCCAGCAATGCGCGGAGAAGTACCTGAAGGGATGGCTCATCTTCAAACGCCTCGATGTTCCACGATCTCACGATCTCGTTGTCTTGCTCAACCTGACGATTGCTGGCGGGTTCCAAGGTGTGAACCCTCAGGATGTGCAGCCTCTGAATCGCTATACCATCGAAGCCCGATATCCAGGCGATTGGGATCCGATCGATCGGCCTGAGGCGGAGCAGGCCATTGCCATGGCACGACGTATCCGCGAGACCATGCGGACATTGTTGCCGGTGGAGATATTTCAAGGAAAGGGCTGATGGTGTCGGACCCCTGGTACAAAGTCGCGACGCCTCGTTCCGAAATGCGGGGAAGGGTGGTAACTTGATGGTCAGGAGAAGGGAACAGTGTTGGGATTGTCCTGACCCACATTGCGTAATCGAAGCCTCAGCTTGGGAGGCACGATGAGTGCGGCGGGTTCGTTGTTTATCGGCATTGTGGGATCGCTCTTGTTCCTAATCAGCGTGTTCGCGTTCAGTCAGAGAAATTGGAAAGGCGGCTTCTTGTGGCTGCTGATCGGCGCGGGCTTGATCGCTCTCCTGACCTACATGGACAAGCCATCGGCGAACTTATTGCGGTGAGCCGATCAAACGGTCATCTGTCTTGATCCTAAACGAGGCTCTCAAGATCCGGAGGAATGCCTTACCACGGAATCGGTTTACGATCACGGAGGAACAGGCCGGTCGTTGACTGAGGGGCCTGGGTCGCCAGCCAGACGATCGTATCCGCCCCCTGTTCTACCGAACGTGGCGCTTCGCTCCCTCCCATCTCAGTCCGTACCCAGCCGGGGTCCACGGCATTCACTGCTATGCCGACGCTCTTCAGCGATGCCGCGAATTTGCCGGTTACGCCGTTGAGCGCCGTTTTGGAAATGCCATAGGCTGGAACTGCCGAACCCATGTCGGTCAACTGTCCGGCTCCACTCGAGACGTTGATGATGCGACCAGCGGCACTCTTGCGGAGCAGAGGGACGAACGCCTGGGTGACGAGCAAGGGGCCGATGGTGTTGATTTCAAACATTCGCCGGAGACGATCGACGGATAGATCCAAGATCGAATCGTCGTGGTCGTCCAAGATGCCTGCATTGTTCACGAAAACGTCGAGATGATCGACGGTCTCTGAGACGATCTTCGCAGCTTTGTCGATACTTTCTTGATCAGTGACATCGAGGATGACGGGGGTGACGGACGGGGCGGAGAGGGAAACAGCGGACCACCTCAAGCCCGATGCCCTTGCTCGCGCCGGTTACCAAGGCAATGCCCGGCCTCCGGCGCCTCCACCTATTCAATAATCCTGTCATACCCTGGTTACCGGCACGTTAGGCGACCGTGACGAAACGTTCAAGAGGGATTGTGAATGCTGAGGAAGCTGAGACGATCAATGTTTCTGCTTGTGGTGGTGCTCGTCTGTTTGTGCCGTTCCGCCCGTGGTGCTGAGAGGAGTGAAGCGGGCTGCGTACGCTTCCTTTTCCGGTAACCTGAGGAAGACAATGATCCCCGTATCCGAATTAATCGCAAATTCCCCGGTACCCTTGAGGGTGTTTTCACCGGACGGTTCCAATTCCACCTGGATGTTAGCCTTCTCATACCCATGTTGGATGGTGGCCTTGGCTCTTGCTCCATCAGTGGGGATGGCCTTGTCTGCATGATCGGTCACATACAGCAT
>PHGD01000141.1 GCA_011090425.1 Nitrospira sp. LK70
ATGGACCCGCCGCAGTTCCTTCCCACTCATGAGTACCCTGTCCTCTCCGACCATCCCGCCCTCCTTGTGAGAGCGGCCAGTCTAGCAACGAAGAGGACATTTCTATCTTGGCCAAAGCGGACATTATCATGTTGGGATTACAGGTCATCACGAGCCAGTAGTTTTATTGACATGCCGAAACCCTTCGGATATGGTGCCCTTCAGCCACTCAAAAACCACGATACGGAAACTCATAGAGAAAGAAGAGCGGCCGCGTGAGAAAATCGCCCTGGGTTTTGCTCATTTTCGTGCTGATCGGAGGGCTCCTTGGCGGGATACTCGGGGAGATTCTCCATGTCATGGCACCTCAAGGCACCATTCAAAACATTTTCGCGACACACTATAATCCCGGGATCAATCCGCCGCTCACCATCGACCTTGTCCTGATCAAACTCGTCCTCGGATTCAACATTAAGGTGAACATTCTGAGCATCCTGGGGATGTTCATCGGGATCTATCTTTACAAACACGTTTAGGACCTCGCGTTCAAAGCTTGAAGCCGGAGCGATCGAATTTGATTGCGCAACTCCGCGGCCCGCTCAAAGGCCAGGTCTTTGGCAGCAGCTTTCATTTCCGACTCCAGCCGTTCGATGAGTTGATCCGTTGATTCTGAGGTCTCGTATGGCTCGATCGATTCAGCTGCAAGATCCAACCGGACATAGTCCATGTCGGCCACCGCATACTCGAGGGAAGGAATTCCTTTCGTAATGCCGACCGGGATAATCCCGTGAACACTGTTATACTCGGCTTGAATCCAGCGACGGCGGTTCGTTTCCTCGATCGCCTGTTTCATCGAATCCGTCACAACATCTCCGTAAAAAATGACCCGGCCATCGAGATGGCGCGCGGCTCGACCGGCCGTTTGAATCAACGCCCGGTACGAGCGCAGATAGCCTTCCTTATCGGCGTCAAGAATGGCCACCAGGCTCACTTCGGGAAGATCGAGCCCTTCGCGCAGTAAATTGATCCCAACCAGCACGTCAAACGTCCCGCACCGGAGGTCGCGGATGATCTCGGCTCGCTCAAGGGTTTTGATGTCGGAATGCAGATAGCGCACTTTGATTCCCAGGTCGTGATAATACTCGGTCAAATCTTCCGCCATCCGTTTCGTCAAGGTCGTGACGAGCACCCTGCCACCCTTGGCAACCTCCGAGCGGACCTGTCCAAGGAGATGGTCTACTTGCCCCTTGGCCGGCACGACATCGATGCGCGGGTCCATCAGACCGGTCGGGCGAACGATCTGCTCAACCACATCCCGGCCAGCATGCTCCAGTTCGTAGCTGCCAGGGGTTGCGGACACATATACCACCTGATTCAGACAACCCTCGAACTCGGAAAACTTCAATGGACGGTTGTCGACCGCCGACGGAAGTCGAAATCCATACTCCACCAACGTCCGTTTTCTGGAGTAATCTCCCTCATACATCCCGCCGACTTGGGGAACCGTCGCGTGAGACTCATCGACGATCAATAGAAAATCCTTTGGGAAATAATCCAGCAATGTGGGAGGCGGCTCACCCGACCTCCGCCCGCTGAGATGACGCGAGTAATTCTCGATGCCGTGGCAATAACCCATGGCTCGAATCATCTCCAGATCAAACTTGGTACGTTGCTCAAGCCGTTGGGCCTCCAGCAGCCGACCCGTCTTCCTGAACAAGGCCAAGCGGTCCTCCAGTTCTTCCTCGATACCGGTGATGGCACGTTCATAGCGATCCGGAGCAATGAGATAATGGGTGTTCGGATAAATCGCGATCTTGGGAAGCTTGCTCAATGATTTCCCAGTGAGTGGATCGATCTCATGAATGGCATCCACCACGTCTCCGAACAGCTCAATGCGCACCGACTTGGCTTCAGACGAGGCAGGAAAAATCTCGATCACGTCCCCGCGTGCCCGAAACGTCCCGCGATGAAAATCCACATCATTGCGCTCGTATTGAATCTCCACCAGTTTCGATAAGATCTTTTCTCGCCTCGTTTCGACGCCTTCCTCCAAATAAATCAGCATGTCATGGTAAACCTCCGGTGATCCCAGCCCATAGATGCAGGATACCGAGGATACGATCAGCACGTCGTTTCGCTGCAACAGCTCGGTCGTGGCGGAGTGGCGCATCTGATCAATGGTATCGTTGATCGAGGCATCCTTCGCGATATACGTGTCACTCTGCGGGATATAGGCCTCCGGTTGATAATAGTCGTAATAACTCACGAAGTACTCGACGGCGTTATAGGGGAAAAACTGCTTGAACTCCTGATAGAGTTGGCCAGCCAGCGTTTTGTTGTGGACCAGGACGAGTGTCGGCTTCTGAACGCGCTCGATGAGGTTCGCCATCGTGAAAGTCTTGCCGGACCCCGTGACTCCTAGCAACACTTGATGCTTCTTCCCGGACTGCACCCCAGCCGTCAACCTTCCGATGGCTTCCGGTTGATCTCCACAAGCTTTAAAGAGAGCCTCTAACTTAAAGGGTGGCACGGTCTCCCTCCCGGTGAAACCATGTGGAGCCCCCCGGCGTGATGGCTGCAATTTCTAGGGGTGCTTCGGCAACAGCTCGCTGAAACATGGCTTCCTGCGTAGGCTGGTGACTGGAAATTCGGATGAACATCGGTGACTCTTGATATCGCAACCCACAACGTAAAAAGGGCTGCCGGAAATTCCGGCAGCCCTTATCGCAGCGGAACAGACCCGAGGTTAACCGCGACCGCCTCCGAATCCTCCACGCCCTCCTCCACCGGAGCGGGGCTCCTGAGGACGAGCTTCGTTCACCGTCAACGTACGGCCCCCAAGTTGTGTGCCGTTCA
The DNA here is from genome assembly GCA_011090425.1 of Nitrospira sp. LK70. Classification (GTDB taxonomy): domain Bacteria; phylum Nitrospirota; class Nitrospiria; order Nitrospirales; family Nitrospiraceae; genus Nitrospira_D. The sequence continues at coordinate 2,836 of PHGD01000141.1, forward strand.
AGGCGGCTATCGCCGCTTGCGCTTCGCCATCGGACGACATTTCGACAAATCCAAACCCGCGAGACTGCCCGGTGAACTTGTCCGTAATAATCCGCGCCGAGGCCACCGCCCCATGCGCCGCAAACAGATCGCTTAGTTGTTGCTCAGTCGTCGCATAGGGCAATCCACCGACATAGATCTTCGCACCCATCGGAGTCCTCCTTTGACACAATGATGTTGTCTTGGACTCGATAAAACAACGAGGAAGGAATGGGCCGAAGGCGTCAACACAGCAGCGGTTTAGCTTTGGCTTCCGATCAGATTGCCAGACTGGCCCAACACAACATCCATTCAGGCCTTGTCACTTTCAGCGTCGGTCTTGCCAGGCCTTTCGCGAACCGACAGTTTGATGATACTCCAGACCGACGAAAAATCGCAAGTTTGAGACCAAACCGGTCCGCTGATGAACCCACGTTAATAGGCCGGAGGCGTGGAAAGCGGTCGGTGGGAAAAGAGAGGAACTGCATGGAAGCTGTCGAACAACACGGTCGATGTTCCACGAACGACCAGCCCAATTTGCCCCAATCCCAAGGCTTGGTCCTCAACGGAAAGGACCAGCACTCCATCTACAAACACTTCAATAAAATCTTTGCTGATGATGGTGTTCCGTTGAACCCTGAGTGAATGCCAATCAACCTTTTTCAGACTAATCGACGCCTGCGCGAGGAGTAATTCGCGTCCATTCGACAAGCGAACGAGCTGCACCTTTTGACCGATCGAATCGACGACCGCCACGTAAAAATTGCGCCGGTCGCGCATACCGAACGCTATGCCTCCGAGCCCGGACGTTCCTTGCTGCGCATGAAAGCGAACGCTGAGATCCGGATACTCATACTCCAATCCGTCGGCCAGGAGTGCCTGGTAACAGGGCTGCGTGCAACTCGATGCACCAACGATAATATTGGGCGGAGAAGGTGCGGTCGCATGCCCCTGGACCATCCAATCTGCAAGCGGCTCGTCATTGGAATTACTCCGTACGAAACCGCCGGGCAGCGTATTGAATTGATCCTGATCGAATGTCCACCGTTGGAAAAGCCCACCTGTCGCCTGTTTCTTGAGATTAACGGCCTTTTCTTCCGATGTTTCCTTCTGAATTCCGTGACTAGGGCTGTACCCCATGACGAGACCCAGACCAGCCACCAAGAGAGCGACGCACACTTGCCGGGCCCGCCTGATGACAGAACCGGTTCGAGATTTCAAAGACAATGCACGCACTACGATGAGCTTCCTGATTTCTGAATTTGAAGAATCTCTCGCTGCAAACGGTCCCGCTCGGCGAGGATCTTCTTGCGTCGTTGCCATCGATCCCAAGTCCACCAACGCAGTTTTTCGCTGAACGTCACCGCAGGCGTTGGGGCACTGCCGCCAGGGGCCTGTTGGAACGAATACCCGTCATGGGTATCGCGCTGCTCAAAAAACCGCCGATACAGATGATCGTACAATCCCTTTCCTGATTCACCACCCGCCATACCCCTCCTCTTACTTCAGAAACAGTTTGAGCCGATCCGAACGTCGTCCGATATCCCAAGATTTCTACTGTTACTCATCGAATAGTACCTGGGCTCCATGCGACTCCGCAACCTGCTTTCCCCCATGCTATGATCCCACATCTGCATGCAACCTGACGTGATCAGGGTATCACTATGAACCTTACCTGTTTCGCAGGCGATTCGAGAGCCGGCGGCATCGTGGTCCTCGCGACCGTCTGCCTTCTGCTCTCACCCAATTCAAGCCTGGCTCAATCGCCCGAGACAGGCCTTCGGACAGCCATCGATTCGCTCTCTCCAGAACGGATGAATGCCGACATTCGAACACTCAGCGGTCCTTCGTTCAATGGACGGCAAAGCGGCACGCAAGCAGATCTCGAATCAGCTCGGTGGATCGCGCAGGAGTTTCTTTCGGCAGGTTTGCGTTTACCACTCGTTCGCAATGACTCAGTGATGGCACCTTTCTCAACGGGAAAGGATGGCACTGCATCAGGGATGATGGCCACCCTGATATCCACTCCCCTAATAGCACCGGATCCAATAGTACGAGTCGGTCCGATAGATCATTTAGCCGCCAAAACTCTCGGCTCAGACTATTTTCCCGTTTTCGATTCGCCCTCCGCTGATCTCCACGCCCAAATCATCTTTGTCGGATACGGTATTGTCGATCCTGCGCAAGGCATCGACGACTATGCGGGAATCGATGTAAAGAATTGCATCGTGCTGTTTCTACGAGGCAAGCCGAGCCGCTATACCCCTCCCATCAGTCACGCCGACAAGGTTCGATTTGCTCGGGATCACGGCGCGATCGGCTACTTGACGGCGACCGGGCCACTGCTTTCCCCCTATGAGGTCCGCCGTGGCGTCACAGGGAGTCCCAGTGCCTTCTATGGTCAATTACCTCCAGATCACGCCATTCCAGGAGCCTGGATCAGTACGGCGGTGGCCCAAGAGGTTCTCGCAGAATCCATTCCCGATCGTCTGCGCGTCCTTCAAGAGCGTCTGAACCAAGCACCTCCATCACAGGCCATACGGACAAACCATTTTGCATCGCTTGAGTGGAAGACAACGATGGAGGACGGACATCTGGTCAATGTGCTCGGGATGATCCCTGGAACCGGAACAGAGTCTGTGATCATCGGAGCCCATCGAGACCACTTCGGCCGTCCAGGAGGCGTTCTTTTCCCCGGCGCAGACGACAATGCCTCCGGAACGGCAGTCATCTTGGAAGTAGCGCGAGCCCTTGCAAAAGAGGAGACACGCCCAACGCGAACGATCCTCTTTGTCTCCTTCAGCGGCGAAGAGCGCGATCTACTTGGTTCACGTCTGTATACGTCACGACCCATCACTCCACTCAATTCTACAAAAGCCATGATCAACATCGACCATGCCGGCGTTGGCAATGGACGGCTCACCGTAGGCGTGACAGGATTAGAGAAGGAGGTCCTTCTCGAGGTCGGGAAGGCAGCCGGCGTCCACGAGAAACTGGATCTTTATGGCTTTTTCCCCGGCGGCGACCACGTACCATTTAAAGAATCCGGTGTACCGACGGTCACTGTCGTGAGTGGCGGTGTGCATCCGCACTTTCATCAACCATCGGATACCGCCGACACCATCGATCCAGAGATCTTACACACCGTGGCCAGGTATGTGCTGGCGGTAACGTGGCAACTCGCCTACCAACCATGAAGCAATGCGAGCGGGTGAAAGGAACAGACTGTTTCAGGACATCGGGGCTCTACAGAATGCGAGTACTCACGTGAAGAGCCGTTTCGCTCAGTGAAATTAGGGAATCTCGTCGAGGATGTCCGACTCGATCGGAGGCAAGGGAGCCGTCTGAGGTGGTGGTCCCGGAAGAACGGTTGGGTTTGCTCCCTGATTCGCGCCCTGGATGAGTCCGATGGATAGTTGCGGGCCGAACGTCATCACAGCGCCGCTCCAAGCCTGACCAGTAGTGGGGTTTCGAAAGTTGTACGTTTGAAGGTATTGTCCCGGAGAGTAGATAAACCCCTGTGTTCCCTGGTTGTCGATGTACAACCTGCCCCCAGGTAATGTGAACATCGGAGCGACCCCGCCGGAGAACGACCGGACACCAGACGCAGTCTGCGCTATCGCAGATGTGTCGGTACAAACTACCGCCATTGCCAGCGCACACAGCAGACTCGCGACTCTGGAAAGTGATCGCAATCGTGTCGCCTTTTCTTTTTCTTGAGCGCAGAACGCCATCGTAATATCCATGACAAGGCCCTCCTTACAAGTTATAGTATGCTCGCGTTTGGATTGTCGATCAAGGAGGAAGTCATGAATTGCAGATCCTCAACTCATCACCGTCTTGCAACCATCGTGATCGCCGGCTTGTGGTGCCTTTTCACACCACCCAATGGCTGGGGCTTAGATGTGACCGAACGGATCTCCGCGGAGCGGCGTGAAACCGTGTCGCTCGCCGATGCAGCGTTGCGCGCGCTGCAGAACAATCTCGACATCAGTATCAGCCGTCACAACAAAGAAAGCCGGTTGGCCGACATCATCGTCGAACAATCCAAGTTCGATCCCAACCTCAGCGTAAACGGCCAATTTAATCGGACGGTGAACCCGCTCAATCGGCCCGTATATGGATCAACTGTGTTTAATCTGAATGAGATTCAGGTCTTCGACCAGCGCAACAGTTCCGTGACCTTCGATGCTCAGACCAACCTCATTACAGGCGGCAATTTCGATATGAACTATAGCCCGGCAAGAACCGGCGTGAACGCGAATCTCGCCACAGGGTTTCTCTACAATCCGTCTTGGACAGGCGGCCTGGCATTCACATTGACCCAACCATTGCTGAGGAACGCCGGGATTGAGATCAATAGGACCTTCATCAAGGTCGCCCAGAATAATGCCGAGGTCGAACAGCATGTCTTTCGAGACCGCGTGCTGACCGTCATCACCACGGTGGAACAAACCTACTGGGAACTGGTGTTTGCGAATGAGAATTTGAAGGTGGCGCAAGCCGCCATGAAGGCAGCCGAAGAACTCTTAGCGGCCAACCGCGCTAAGGCGAAGGCAGGCGTTATGTCGATCGTCGACGTACTTCAAGCGGAGGCTGCCATGGCATCCAGAGTGGAGCAGATCTTAGTCGCGGAAAAAGCCATTCGCGATCAGGAAGATCAACTGCGCCGTCTCTTGAATCCCGGCGAAGAGGACCTGCGCCAAGACGTCCGCCTCACCCCCGCCGATATCCCCGTCACGGTCCTTGAACCCCTCAGCCTCCAGGAGGCCATCGATACGGCGATCGAACAGCGGCCGGAAATCGTGCAGGCAAAGAAGAATGTCGAATCGGGTGAACTGAACAAACAATTCGCCCGCAACCAGTTGTTGCCCACCCTCTCATTCCAAGGCACGATAGGACTCGCCGGATTAGGGGCCGACTACTCCAGTTCCGTCGCCAGAAACTTCAGCTTTGATTATTACAACTATGGAGCGGGACTGGTGCTCAGCTATCCGCTCGGCAACCGGGCCGCCATCAACACCTACAACAAACGAAAACTGGAGGCCAGGAATGCCGAGGAGTCGCTCGCCAGCGTGCGGCAGCAGATCATCGTCGGCGTGCGGGAGGCAGTGCGCCGGGTCCAGACTGACTTTAAACGTATCGAGACCACCAGATCGGCGCGCATCATGGCCGAAAAGCAGCTACAGGCCGAGCAGGAACGGTTGAAGGTCGGGCTCAGCACGACTCGCTTCGTGCTCGATTTTCAGCGCGACCTCGCCACTGCCCAAGGCAACGAACTGCGGGCCATCGTCGATTAC
>PHGD01000142.1 GCA_011090425.1 Nitrospira sp. LK70
TTGGGACACATCGTACCTTCTCAGCAGGTAAACTGTGCCATGGTAGCGCGATGATGCTGAAGACCATTCCTCACGTCCATATTGAAACATTCGGCTGTCAAATGAACGAGTCTGACAGCGAACTCGTTCGCTCGATGCTGAAGCGGGAAGGATTCGTTTTTACGGAAGATCGTGAACGGGCCGACGTCGTATTGGTCAACACCTGTGCTATCCGAGAGAACGCGCACAACAAGATCTACGCCCATCTTTCTGAATTGAGAGCCCTGAAAAAACAGCGCCCGCTCGTCGTCGGCGTCCTTGGCTGTATGGCCCAGAATCTGAAAAGCGCTCTGGCGGAAAAAGAGCCGCTCATCGACGTCCTTGCCGGCCCTGATGCGTACCGTCAACTTCCCTCGCTGCTGACGACTGCGCTCGAAGCCCAAGAACAGGGGCTCTCTCAGAAAGGGTTTGCGCTCGATCTGTCGGAGTATGAAACCTATGAAGGGATCATCCCGGACCGTGACAGCGGGGTAAACGCCTGGATTACCGTGATGCGAGGCTGCGATAACTTTTGTTCCTTCTGTGTCGTCCCCTATACCAGGGGGCGTGAGCGGTCACGTGATCCGAGGTCCATTCTGCTTGAAGCTCGAGAGTCTTCCGCACGAGGGTTCAGGCAAATCACGTTGCTCGGCCAGAACGTCAATTCCTACCGCCATGAAGACTGGGACTTTGCTCAGCTCATCTGTGCCGTAGCAGACACGCCGGGCATCGAGCGAGTGCGGTTTACCTCTCCGCACCCGAAGGACTTTCCTCCCGCGCTGATCGAAGCCATTACTACACACCCAAAAATCTGTAAGCACATTCATCTTCCCCTTCAGGCAGGAAGCGACCGAATTCTCGAACTGATGGGGCGAACCTATACAGGAGCTGAGTATCTTACGTTGGTCGATCGCATTCGAAGCACCATCCCCGATGTCGTCCTGACCACAGATATCATCTGCGGTTTCTGTTCCGAGTCGGATGAGGACTTCCGGGCCACTGCCCGCATGGTGGAGCAGGCTCAGTTCGACTCAGCCTATATCTTCAAATACTCAGAGCGGAAGCATACGATCGCGGCTAGAAAGTATGCCGACGATGTCCCTGATCAAGTCAAAGGCATGCGTGTCGCTCAACTCGTAGAAACTCAACGTCGCATTACCTCGGAGCGCAATAGCCGATACATCGGAAAGGCCATGGAGGTGTTGGTCGAAGGTGATGCGACCCGCTCGTCAACCCAGGCAATGGGGAAAACCGACGGAAATATTACGGTCGTATGGGATAAGAGCACCCGTCACTTCGAACCAGGCACTTTGGCTACGAAACAGATCTTTGATGCCTCGGCTGCGACCCTTTATGGCGAATAACCCTCACCAGTACTGATGTCGTATTCTTTCTGAGACACCTGTCTCAAGATTTCGGAACAATTCTGCACGCTCAACGGTTGAAATGAACATTCTCTGAACAGCTCCAGGAGCCATCCTCGGACGATTCTTCAACCGTACTTTCCCTCTCTTCGCCGCCATTTCGCCTCGTTTATGACAGACTGGTTGACAATTGCCCGATTCTCCCCCTCCACTCGATTGAACACTTAGACACTAACCCTATGATTATCAACGCACCCTTCACGGTCCCATTTCTGGAGCTCGGTTTCTCGTCCTGAATTTCTAGCTTCGAGTTTCGTCAAGGGCATCCTCCTCACCTTGAACGACTATACAGCCTGTTACTTAAAAGAATGAGAAGGCATGAACCTTGCTGTTGATGTCGGCGTCTGTCTGTTCGGAAACCAGGGATTTCGCTTCTGGTTATGAAGCCCAGCGACTCCGATTCAAAGCCCAACCCAAACCCGTCTGACTCCGGCATCACACTCGAACTAATCATTTCAGCCGGTGTAGTGGGATGGTTGGCGATCGGCATGGTGCTCATGGGCCTGGGTATCTGGTAGTTCAATAGCCAAACCACAAGAAGCTTCAGGTCTTTCGACAAATAACAAACCGGGCCCCTCGGCCACAAGACCACATGTGAGGAGATTCGATATGCATGCCTATTTCAATGTCAGCAGTACCCACTATATCGGTGCAGCAATATCTCTCAGCCTAGTCGTGGCGGGGTGCTCGATGTTTTCCGGAGAGGCAAAGCTCCACAAGAACGCCAACGGCTCCGTCTATCTCAAAGAAATCGCCGATTGGTCATTTGAAGCCAGCCATCCCGCCACCGTCGACCAGATGACGATGCTGAAAATAGTCAAAGGGGTTGTAACCGACGACGTTCAGAAAATGAAAGGCAACATGCCCGCCAGTGGCAGCAAGCCGATGAGACTGTTCAGCGATGAAGACGCCGAGTTCCTTGCTCCCCTGCTAGCCCAAGGTTTATCGCAAGCGAAACCGGAGCAGATTGTCGGTTTCAAGGTGTCTCCATCGGCAGGGTCAGGCGCTGAACCCACAGCGGGCACCCTCTACATGTATAAAGGGTCGATTTATCTGACAATCGCCCCTACTCAAAACAGGACGGTATCTGGATTCATTCCTAATTCCGCCGCTCGTCTTGAAAAAGCTCCTTCCTTCGTCGCCCTGGGAAGCGGAGCAATGACCATGGTGATCGATTATCAAGTCCTCGCCAAGGGACCGACGCAGGGGTCGCCTCTTGCAGCGGGGATGCCGAAACCTGTCTCTGCTTCTGCATCACAGACTGCTCCGATGGCACCAGCCGCCGCAGGGACGCAACGTGCATCGGCCATGGAAACAACGTCGGCGCAGGAGGCTTCCGCCCCGGTGGGCACTCAAGAGTTTCCAATCTATACCTATAGCCGGACTGATTCAGAAACTCCTCCATTGAGCACCGATGAACTCCTCAACAGGAAAATGGATGAGCTCCGGGAAGCGCGCGAGGCCAGTAAGCTTAAGGACTCTGAGATTACGATGCTGAAGAAGGAAACAACACGGATGAAAAAGGAGCTCCGTCAACGGACGGAAGAGGTGAAAACCTTGAAGGCCAGCAAGACAGCCGCCCGTTCAGCCCCCAAAAAGAAATCGGCGCAAGCCTCTCCGACCCGTTGATCGACTATCGATCAACCAACATCGTAGAGCTCAGGCTGCAACAGAACAACCTCCCTGGACAGAGGCTGACGAAAGTTCATACGGCAGTAACAGGCGTAGGTCACATAGGTATCTTGCAGACAGTACTGTGCAAGCTCGCGACCTTGTCTCTTCTCCCACATTTCGGCAACTTGTTCTCCACTGCCGGACTTCGTGTCGACCTGTAATGCGCGGGCCAATACATCGAGCTTGACCCAACCCCTCATATCCCAATTACTCCAAATGGCCATCGTGTCATAGACCGGTTCGGTACGGAATTTTGCAAGGTTGATGTCGAGGCTTGGTTTCACTTGATTGATGATGGACCGCTTCTTGATGAAGGGAAGATCAAAGCCAAGCCCGTTATGCGTGATGTACAAGGTAGGACGGTCCTGGGCCAGTCTCGCCCAAAATTGTCGGAGCAGCTCACGTTCGTTCGCCCCAAACCAGGCGACGGCGCTGCGCGCTTCCAGCTGATCGGAAAACTCCAGCAGGCCGATACAGACGATGCGACTGAACGTCCCATCGAACGCTGACTTGGCATACGACTCATCCTCCGCGCGACGTTGCTCTTCAGCGGCTCCTGCCGCAAAGAGATCGAAGCCCCCTTCTGCCGGATAGGACGCTTCGGTTGCCGGGGGCTTCCCCAATAGACGGGCCCATTCATCGCGTGTGGCCTGGACGGTTTCAATGTCGAGCACCACCTTCATCGTGAAACTCCGAGCGCCTCGCGTTGTAAGGCTTCGATAACCGCGTAGTCTGCCGGCGGGAACTTAAACTGTGTAAAATCTTCGGGGTACACCCATCGGATTTCTTCACAGCCGATTGGTGTTGGCTCCCCTTCTCCAATGCCACAGCGAAAAAAATGCAACTCTATGATGCGATCGAGATAATCATGCCGGATGATCCGGTACGGAATAACAAGGTCAACGCGGATGCTCAGCTCTTCAAACAGCTCCCGTTGCAAACAGTCCGTTAAGGATTCTCCTGGTTCTCGTTTTCCACCGGGGAACTCCCAGAAACCGGCTAAGTGGCCACCGGGCTTTCGACGGGCAATCAAATAGCGACCGTCCCTGTGGATGAGGCCCGCTGCCACTTCGATGACTTTCATAGTCGGCCGACCTTTTCCCGAGGCGTCGCGTTGAACGGATATGTCTTGCAGAACGCCTTCATCGGACAAAGCAGACAGTAAGGATCACGCGCCGTGCAGACCATCGCTCCAAAATCCATGAGAGCCTGGTTGAAGTCGTACCCTTTCCCCGACGGGATCAGGGTTTCTGATAATTCCCATAGCATCGTCTTCTGTGCTTTGGGATCACCCTCAGCGACAAACACCCTGTGTAAGACACGGATCACGTTCGTATCCAAAATGGGCGCATCCTCATTGAACGCGAAGGAGCGAATAGCCCCGGCAGTATACCGCCCGATCCCTTTGAACGAGAGTAATTCGTCGGCGTCCTTGGGTAATTTCCCTCCATACCGTTCCACCGTTTCGCAAGCGATCCCGTGGAGCCGCTCCGGGCGAATGTTGTACCCGAGGGGATACCACGTCTTCTTGACATCAGCGACCGGAGCTTCCGCCAAGTCTTCGAAACTCGGATAACGTTCCAGAAACTCGTGGTACTTGGGGATCACCCGATCGACTTGAGTCTGCTGGAGCATCACCTCGGAAACGAGGATATGGTAAGGATCAGACGTCTTTCTCCAGGGCAAGTCACGGCCATATTCCTCATACCACTTCAGGAGACGCAGTTGGAATCGGCGCTTCGCAGAACGGTCGGGTAGACCGGTCTTGCCGGGCTTTTTCTTGTTGGGAAGTCGTCGTGCAGGCATCCACCGAGCCCTATGATCATCGTCTCTCGACCGCGACATTGTAGGAGTCCCCTCCCTTCAAAATCAAATGCACCCATCACCCTCTTGAGTAAAGGAACCTATGCTCAAGCGTCGACGGACTATCTGGCCAAGGAACAATTCTCGTGGTAGCCTCTAGGTAGCTCATGAGGGAGCTATGAAGGTGGAGATCTTTCGAGAGCGGCTATCGCAAGGCTTGGTTGTGGTTGGAAGCTTGGTCTGCGCACTTTTCCCCTTTCCCTCTCTAGCTGAAACCCTGCAAGTACCATGGGAATGTTCGAATTACACGGGCGACGCGCAGATCCGTTGTGTGAACGCCTTCATGGAAGCGCAACAGAAGAAGATTGCGGAGATCGAGGGGAAGCTTCAATCTCAAGAGGGGACCGTCGACCAACTCAGAAGCCAGCTCGATCGGCAAACCACTGCAACAACTGACCTACAACGCCAGCTTGCAGAGCGGCCCACCACGAACATTGTCCCGATCCCCTATTCATATCCCTATTCCTACGGCTATCCCCTCGGCCTTGGACTCGGGTTCGGATTCCAATTCGGCGGCGCTGGGATTTATGCCTCACCCTACTATGGTCCATTTTTGGGCCACCGACATTACGGGTATTGGGGTTATCGCTGGTAACGTTCCAGATGAAGTAGCCGGCAACAATCCGTTAGTTCTGAACTCAGCCATTCCTGCTCAGATCAGTCTTTTCGTTGACAAGTCTCCTCCTGCCACATAGCCTGCTACCGAGTACCTCATGACCTACAACGGTGGTCGGCTCGGCAGTCAGAGAGCCCACATCCCACAACAAGAGGATGCACGATGGTTGTTCGGAAATTCCCCCGGTTTCCTGTTGAAATCCCAAGCACGTTGGTGCAGAGAGACAAACTTCGATACAACGCTTCGGTCAAGGACCTATCTCTGAAGGGCTGTCGGCTAGAGAGCACGATCCGCCCCTTCACCGGCATGCAGGTGGAACTGTTTCTTCAACTGGAAAACGGAGCCCCGCCAATCCACGTCATCAAAGCGACCGTCCGATGGGCCGGTTCACAGGGCATCGGCATGGAGTTTCTCGCGATGGAACCGACAGAACATGAACGACTCAAACGGGTAGTCGACCAAGCCTCCGTTACAGCAGGACAGGCGTTGATCGTTCCCCAAGGCGAGCTACCGAAGGCGTGAACACTAGGCACACCCACCTTCTCTGTCTAGTACATGATCATAACTGTCAACCGCAGATTACTCCCCGAGGTTGATGAACTGAATCATTGTTTTCAGGCTGCCAGCAACCTCCGGCGTCACCTCGCTCGCGACTGCAAGGTAGTTCCGGAGCTTGGAGGGCAACTTGCGCATTGATTGCTCGCTCCACGTACGTTCCTGCGCGGCGAGATATTCAAAATCCTTCACGACTCTAGCTGCCAGTTTGGGGACGACGCCCGTGAAGTCTTGAAGGATATGGATCGGAACAGGTTCAGGTGCTTGAGTCAGTGGAGGCTTCACAGAAATCAGGTAGGGGCCTCGGTCATAGCTTTTCTCGAATTTATTCAACAGTACCCTCGCCCTATCAAAATCATAGACGGCTAACACCTTCTTCGCAAAGTCTGGATCGTCTTCCCTCCCCTTGGGCAGTTCTGTCACCGGGATATGCGTCGCATTCAGCTGGCTCGGACGGACGTACCGACCGAGCTTGTCGAGTTGGCGCATGACCCGCAAGCAGGCCTCCAGCGTCTGGAGATAGCGCGCCGTTTCCTTATCACCTTGCGGCTCCGCACTCAAAAGAACATAGCTGTAAAGACCATAGTTGGGTTTTTCCTCTTGATTGGGCAATAGATACCGTCGGGCAGGAATCAGTCCACCGCGGGTCCCCTCAGTTGAGTCCTCTCCACCTGCTGGCTCCTTTTTGCCAATGAACACCTCTACTGTACAGCCTGCCGTCATCGCCTTGACCGTCGCCGTCACCTTTGTATGCGACTCGCCGGACTTGATACCGACCTTGCTCAGATTCCATTCAACCTCTGGACCACTGCCTTGGACCGTTCCATCGCTAACGTGCCATTGAAATGAGACAGCTTGTGCGGTCGGATTGCCAGCCTGAGCCCCAACGACCACGTGCAGCCTGGTGCTCTCTCCCTCAACGATCGTAGGACGATCCGTGAGGCAGATAAGATCCATTACATCGTTCTGGGCATCAGTCTGAGCTGACGCTGTTGAAGAAACCAGAGGGATGACGAGAAGCGACAGACCTCCAAGAATCCTCCAGCACAACCGCCACCTCATGCCACCCTCCTTCGCCGATTACTGATGAGACGCCAGAGACGTTTGCCGCCGAGCGCGAGGCCATAGGAAATGATGAGCAGGACAGGAATTTCTTTCTCGGTCAACCCATCCGAACTGTACGCGATCATGGCCCAGACCACCGTGAGCACAAACGCAATTCCGACCGCAGAGTAATCCAACTTGTACCAAGGGGACTGTCCCTTGTCCGACTCAGCTTCCGACACGTCCGACTTTGCAGTGAGACCACCGACTGATTCAATACCCTTGATCAGCACCTCCAGATCAGCCTTGCGGCGGGCCTTGGTATCGCCAACCTTGTAGGCCTGCTGATCGGTTAGGACGCGAATGTCGTCGGGAAGCTGCTCAGCCTTCGGCATCGCCGCATCGTCGACAAGAATCGGAATGACGGTCACGCCCTGATGGTTCAGCGCCAACGCTATTTCTTGGCGATGCGCATCATCGGGCAACGTGATGCGCGGTCGTTGCTGCTCGTCTGCAATCGTCAGCCACTGTCGCCCGATCACCGCGAGGACGACCGAGCATTGGTTCAGCGCAAGTTGGAGCTGATCACGCCAGTTCCCCGGACCAAGGGCATCTTTGTCGAGGAAGACTTGATCGTCACCGAACGATTTGGCCAGATCATCGCGTAAACCGATCGCCCAGGCCTTCGCATCTGCTTGACGATAGCTGATGAAAATCCCCGCCATGACTAGCCTGCCTATCTCTATGGCTGCGTCTCAGAAATCCGTTCATGCTGAGACCTGTATGATGGATGTCTGGTGTCAGCCCGGATTCCGCAGTTGAATGTCGATCATGGAGAGGCGCCCGAGGCACACGGCGCGAATGGGAGAGCCCGTACGGGGGTGTCCGTCCGCTTCGGTGGCGGCTGTGAGGTATCGTCGGCCTCGCTCAGCTCCCAGTCCAAC
>PHGD01000143.1 GCA_011090425.1 Nitrospira sp. LK70
GAATTCCGGGGTCATCGAATCCAACCCGTGCGAATACCCAAACGCCCGTTGATACAGGACCCAAAAGATGCCCATCATCAGCATCGCCGCCCACCCGATCTTCCACGGCTTCGAATCGTACCACTGCGAAATGTCATACCCTCTGTCACTTGATGCCGCCATAGTCAAACCTCCTTGTTGTTAAAACGGATGTGTGAGCCTTCTTCCTACAGAGGCACAAGAGGCACATACCGACCACTGTCTCAAGTCTCCTTCACAGATAAACCTCCAGGAGCTATGCTCCTTTCATTCAAAGAGCTGCCGGTCCATCTAATGCTCTAATCCTTAGCAAAACATCATTTCCTGTGCCATAAGGCACTTCCCTAGAGTACAAGAGGAAATTCCATGGGAGGACCAGAAGAGAATGGAAAAAATTGCGAGGCTATTCGGATGAGGGGGTGAGGCCGTGGGCCAGTGCGTACTTGGTCAGTTCAGCCGTCGTATGGAGGCCCAGCTGTTCCATCAGCTTGGACTTATGATACTCGACCGTCTTGGGAGAAAGACCCAGCGTTGACGCGATTTCTTTGAGCGTCCGTCCCTCGGCCACTAATTGGAGAATCTCTCGCTGTCGCACCGGCAAACGGTTCTGGTCACCGATGTTTGGCTCCGATTCAGAGATCGCGGATTGAACAAGATCCTTTGCAATCAAGGAAGTGACGTAATAATTGCCGTTCCTCACCGCCTCAACGGCCAATGACAGTTCGGATCCCGCCGACCGTTTCAGCAGATAGGCCGATGCGCCGGCCTTGAAGGCTTGAGTGACATAGTCCTGATCGGCATGCACCGTGACAAAAATCAATCGTGCCTGGGGGACGATCTTTCGCAACCGGCGCGCCGCATCGAGGCCGTTCAGTTGCGGCATCGAAATATCCAAGACCACGATGTCCGGCCGCAATCGTTTCGCCGCATCCAGCAAAGACCGCCCGTCCTCTACGGACCCCACCACCTGACACTGATCTTCCAACAGTTTTTTGAACCCTTCCCGCACCAGCGTATGGTCATCCGCCAAGAGGACGCGGGGCTTGCTCATGCAGGCTCCTGTGTGAACGGTACCCACGCACAGACACGTGTCCCATCGCCCGGTGTCGATTGGATATCCAGGGTTCCGGCAACCAAGAACACCCGTTCTCTCATGCTCAACAACCCAAGGCTTCCCCGCCGACCGTCGTACTGATTCACATCAAATCCTACTCCATCATCGCTGATCATAAGCTGGAGGCCGTCTCGCACTCGCCGAAGTTCGACGCGAAGATTCTTTGCCCTGGCATGGCGGGAAATGTTTGCTAGGCCTTCCTGTGCCACGCGGTACAAGCAGGTCACGACGTCTTGCGCCACGTGTGCGGGGATGTCTTGACAGAAGAACTGGGCACGGATACCGGTGCGGGCTTGAAAGTCATCGACGAGGCGTCGGAGCGCAATCGCTAACCCGAGGTCGTCGAGGATGGATGGGTGAAACTGATGAGCCAAACGGCGAACATCGTCGGAAAGTTCGACGATACGGTTCTGAAGCGTGTGCACCATGCTGACCGTACGGGCCGGGGCGGCGGAAAGCTGTTGTTCCAACATTTCAATGTCGATCGACAAGAGCGCCAGGCGTTGATTGATGTCGTCGTGCAGATCGCGCGAAATCCGCCGTCGCTCATCTTCCTGAAGCCGAAGCAGCTGCGAGGCAAGCACGCGGAGGTCCCGCCGGTTGGCTTCGAGCGATTGTTCGGTATCGATTCGTTTCGACACTTCGCTGACGAGCGCGTTATTGACGACCAGCAGCTCTTCGCTGCGCGCATGTAAGCGCGCGGCCCAACCTTCATCGAGCCGCTGGATCTCCTCTTCACGTTCACGACGTTGGAGAAGGTACCAAATGGGAAGTCCGATTAAGGCCATGCTCACGACGCGAATAACTAAAGGTCTCCACGAAGATTCATCGTAGGCTTGAGGAGAGAGGGCCGTGACATCCTCCCTTGCCACAGATATGAGGTTTTCCATCTCGAACGGCGTCGACATTTGCTGTGGAAACAGCGACAGGAAAGATTTCACAACGTCTGCGGGAAGATGAAGAATCAGCAATCCGACCATCAATACGAGGATACTGCCGGTAAAAACCCCGGTTCTGGCTCGCGATACAAGCATGGAGGGACCTCGCTCAGTCGAATTATCCTCCTTCAGAGTCGCTCAATCAAGAAGGCCGATCATGATTTCGGCTCGACGGTTCTTCATCTAACCAGACATCACCCTCGGTCTGATTTGTTGCTGTCGTTGCCAACGACTTGAAATCAAAGAGGCGAGCATCCATCAAGAGTGCCGGCGCGACATTGGTCAAGGCCGCGGCAACGCTGTCCGTACAACCGGGTGACTCCCGTTCCCACTGCTGAAGAAACGTCTTCACTTTCTTTCGCTTCAAATCCTCTTGGGAGCCGCAGAGGTCGCAGGGAATAATCGGAAATCCTCGCAGCTCCGCATAGCGTGCGAGGTCGGTCTCTTTCACGAGCGCAAGCGGCCGGATGACGACATGTCGTCCGTTCTTGGAACGAAGCTTGGGAGGGATGGCCTTCAGCTTGCCCGTATAGAAGAGATTCAAGAACAAGGTCTCGATGATGTCGTCGCGGTGGTGACCGAGCGCGATCTTCGTGGCGCCAAGTTCATTCGCGATGCGATAGAGATGTCCTCGTCGTAACCGTGAGCACAACGAACAAGTCGTCTGCCCCTCCGGAATGAGGCGCTTCACGATTGAATAGGTGTCGCGGGATTCAATATGGAACGAAATTCCGCGGTTAGTCAGGTATTGAGGGAGCACATGTTCCGGAAAGCCTGGTTGCCGTTGATCGAGGTTGACCGCGATTAGATCAAAGCGAATCGGTGCTCGGCGTTGCAATACAAGCAGGATATCCAGTAAACCATAACTGTCCTTACCGCCCGACAGGCACACCATCACCTTGTCACCGTCTTCAATGAGCCGGTAGTCGGCGATGGCCTGACCCACAAGCCGGCAAAGGCGGGTCTGTATCTTTTCCGTGGCCTCGTCTAATTTCGGCATTGAGGTTGGAGCAGGTGGGACGATCATGGCAAGATTGTAGCGGCTCCATTGTGATCCTGTCGACAGGACCACCCTCAGGAAAAGGTGTACGAATCGTCTATGGTGCAATCAATTCTCTTTGTATGTACCGGTAACGTCTTCCGCAGCATGGCAGCCGAGTATTCGGTACGGGCACGGATCTGCTTGCAACCCTCCTATCGAGTGGAATCGGCCGGGATCAAAGCCAAGCCTCAACCCATCCACCCAATCATCTCGAATCGGTTGATCGAAAAGGGCGCTGATCCATCTCCACATATCCCTCGAATGTTGACCAGAGCGCTGATCGATCGAGCTGATCTCGTGATTGCCATGGGGCGGGACCACCGCGAATTCATCGAGAAACAGTTCGGATTGAAAGTTCCGCTCTTCAATGAAGTGTCGCTCGGTGAGGACAGGCCGATCCTCGACCTGCATGAGGCTCTCCCTGATTGGGAGCGTGATATCGACGAAGCGCGGGCTTATGTGGAGTCGGTCATCGACCACATTTGGGAATCAGTACCGGCGCTGCTGGCACGACTCCCACAGTTTCAGAGAAGTCGCCACTCAATGAAGGCGTAGCGTCGGTTCACATCGGAACCGTTTGGTCAGGCTTCTGCTCACCTACCTCTCTATCATCCCTGAGAAGCGTCCCCATCAGACGGAATAAACAGCGCGTGCTATATTTTCATGGGCGGAAAAATAAGCGCATTTCACAGGCCTATTTGTCATGGACCGTACAGTCTCCGACGCTTTGAGGACACCTGCCATCGGTCAGGAGGAGCCCAAATGGGCCTCCTGGTCGGACGATGCGCTATTGGACCTCCCGATGTGCGGATTGGATGTCGGATTCAAGGGTGGATTCCTCGATCAGCCCATCGCCGAACTCACTCGGGAACTGGAAGGCCGTGGGTTGCCGTTTCGTCCCCACTTCTGGCTCTCCAATGAGTGGTTTACTCCCGATGGGGTTCCCGGCATTGCCGTCCCCTTCTACCTGGCCCATCCTCGTCTGGCAAAACTGGAAGAAGCCCAAATGTTGGAAGTGGAAGGCGGCACCACGGAATGGTGCTTGCGCATTCTTCGTCACGAGGCGGGCCACGCGATCGAAAATGCCTACCAAATTCGCCGGCGCAAAACGCGCCGGCACATTTTCGGCAAGTCTTCTCAACGGTACCCGTTATACTACTCCCCCCGACCCTATAGCCGAAGTTTCGTGCGCCACTTGGACTTGTGGTACGCGCAAAGCCATCCGGACGAAGACTTCGCCGAGACCTTTGCGGTATGGCTGACGCCGGACTCTTTATGGGAGGAACGGTACCGAGGGTGGCCGGTACTCAAGAAACTCCGGTATGTCGATGGGCTGATGAAAGAACTCAGGGGAACCCCACCGTTCGTGACAACGCGAGAAGAGGTCGATGCGCTTCCCAGTTTGACAACGACCCTGCGGGAGCATTACGAGCGTAAACGAAGATATTATGGAATCGAGCGCCACTTGCAATATGACCCCGACTTAAAGCGACTTTTTCCCACCATGCCGAGCCATGCGAGCAAGCGGAGCGCAGCAACCTTTCTGAACCATTTTCGTCGAGAAGTGCGACGAAAGGTGGCGAGTTGGACCGGCGAGTACCAATACACGATCGACCAAGTGTTGGAGGATATGATTCAGCGGTGCCGCGAACTGAATCTTCGGGTTCCCGTCGCGGAAGACCAGGCCAAACTCGATTTCACCATCCTGCTGACCGTTCACACCATGAACTTTTTGCGAAGTGGACGGCATCGCGTAGCACTATGAAGAGACTGCGCGTACTGGTCCTCATGCACGAAGACCTTGTGCCTCCCGACGAGGTGAACGGCTGTGACGTGAAAACCGCGGAGTGGCGGACGGAATACGACGTCATCTCGACACTGAAGAAACTGGGGCATGAGGTGTATCCCCTCGGCGTCAAGAGCGATCTCGAGGTCGTCTACTCCGCCATAGAGAGTTGGAACCCGGACATTGCCTTTAACCTATTGGAGGAGTTCGATGGTGTGGCCGTCTATGACCAGCATGTGGTGTCGTACCTCGAACTCTTGCGTCTGCCCTACACCGGCTGTAATCCGCGCGGACTGATGTTGGCACGCGACAAAGCCTTGACCAAGAAAGTGCTGTCCTTTCACAGAATTCCGTACCCTGAATTCATCGAGGCCCCTCAAGGACGCACGGTGAAGCGGCCCAAGTGGCTGTCTTTTCCGTTGATCGTCAAATCGGTCAACGAAGAAGCCTCGTTGGGCATCTCCCAAGCCTCGATCGTCGTGGACGATGATAAACTGAGCGAGCGAGTGGCGTTTATTCACAATATCGTGGGGAGTGGGGCTTTGATTGAGCGGTATATCGAGGGCCGCGAGTTCTATGTGGGAATCATCGGGAACGGGCAGCTTCAAGTACTGCCGGTGTGGGAACTCATCATGGACAAGCTGCCGGAGGACGCTAAACGCATCGCAACGGAACGGGTGAAATGGAGCCGAAAGTATCAGCAGAAGTACGCCATCACCTCACGCGAAGCCGACAACTTGCCGGAGGGCAAGACCGAAGAAATCCAGGACTTGGCAAAACGAGTCTATCGGGCGCTCGGACTCAGCGGCTATGCGCGCATCGATATGCGAATGGCTGGCGACGGACAGCTGTACGTCCTGGAGGCCAATCCCAACCCCCAGATCGCGGAGGACGAAGACTTTGCCGATTCGGCGAAAAAAGCTGACTATCACTACAAAGAATTGTTACAGGAGATCTTGAACGTCGGCCTTCGCTGGCGTCCTGCAAAGGCCGCGTGATCGTGAGGTTTTGGCGCACATAGTTCACGACTGTGGAATGGGTCTGTGCAATGCGGATCAGAGCGCAATTGACAGCACCGCACGCCCCTGCCGCGTCGTCCGTCGAACGAGTTCCCATTCATTGCAGAGACCAACGAACATGTTCTCCGCCCCCTATTTCCATACGGCATCAGCTTCACTTCCAATCAGTTCGACCAGCGGAATAACGTTCACACGGGCGGCCAACGCATAGCGATGATTACCGGGATAGACCACCACCAGTCGGTCCAGCCTCAAATCACTCAGCGCAATCCGCATCGAGGGCGTCATGATGGGCGCGTCCATGCGCTTGCACTCGACGCCGACGCGACGGCCGTGCTTGAACAACACCAGGTCAATCTCTGCACCCTGGTGCGTGGCCCAATAATAGGCTTCGTCCGGACGCAGGGCCTTGAGTACTTCTTCAACGGCGAAGCCTTCCCACGAGGCGCCGACTTTGGGATGAAGCTCCAGGTTTCGCCGATCGGCAATGCCCAATAACGCGTGCAAAAGACCGCTGTCGCGGACATATACTTTGGGCGCCTTGACCTGTCGCTTGCTCAGATTCTCGAACCACGGCGGCAGTTGACGCAGCATGAAGACGCCGGTCAAGAGATCGAGATAGCGACGGACGGTCGACTCACTAACCGCGAACGCGCGGGCCAGCTCGGCGCCGTTCCACGTTTGAGCGTGGTAGTGCGCCAGCATGTTCCAAAAGCGCCCCAGGGCGACAGACGGAATCTGAATGCCCAATTGGGGGAGGTCGCGTTCCAGAAAGGTCTGCAGGAATTGACGCCGCCAGACCATGGAATTGGTTTCACTCTTGGCTGTGTACGCCAGGGGAAACCCGCCGCGTAACCAGTGCCGATTCTGACGGCTCGGGCCCAGGTCGCCTAAGCGGAAGCCTTCCAAATGCACAGTCTCTAGGCGCCCGGCCAACGTCTCCGAAGATTGGCTGAGGAGATCGGGCGCTGCGCTGCCCAAAACCAGGAACCGAGCCGGAAGCGGCTTACGATCGGCCAGAACGCGCAACAGCGGAAGCAACTCCGGGCGGCGTTGGATTTCATCGATGACGACAAGTCCTTTGAGTCTGCGCAGCGCGAGATCCGGTTCGCTTAAGCGGGCCATGCTCTGCGGATCTTCAAGATCGAAATAGTTGACGGAGTCTTCGGGAACGAACTGCCTGGCCAATGTCGTCTTGCCGCACTGGCGCGGTCCCAGGAGCGTCACCACTCGGCTCCGCCGGATAGCCGTACGCACCAGGCTGATATCGGTTTTCCGATCGATCATGACGTGATGGTACACCATGAAAACCTGTCATGCAATGATGGACTTTCATGGTATTCAGACGTTCGTGAACTTAGACCCTTTAAAGTAGGTGCAATTATTAGCCCTAAACCGAAAATAAAGATTCGTCTGTTGGCTTATTCGGCGGGTCCTGCCATGGTGAACAGCCCCACCGTGCTCACTCCACCCGTCCCCCAGTGGGGCCCTTCCGTTGCGCGCGGCAGGGCGCCCCGTTCGCCACGTCACCCGCAGCGTTTGTGCGATCTGTTGTCAAAATTATTTCGGATTAGGGTTAGCTCTGCGCTTCAGCATGTCTATGATCGAGGGCCCACAGAAGAGGCAGGGGGCAACGGACTCTATATTCTGGGGCTGCTCACGCCCTGCTGCGTCGCTCGTCGAATGAGTATCCATCCCTTGTCAGAGATTAACGAAATTGTTCTCTGACCCTATGCCCGTGATGGACAACTCTACGTTCTGGAGGCCAATCCCAACCCGCAGATCGCGGAGGGCGAAGACTTTGCCGATTCGGCTAAGAAGGCCGACTACCATTGCAAAGAATTACTCCAAGGAATCTGGAACGTCGTCCTGCGCTGGCGTCCTGCAAAGGCGGTCTGAATTCGCTGACGACACGCAGACCGGATATGGCGCTGTGGCGGGAACGGCTCTTTATCTTCCTCAGCCGCTGTCAAGGCCGATATTGGTTGTCCGCAAATCACCGATCTGAGATGTCCACTTTGCACCGATGAGATTGTCCGATTGTTGTGCTCAGATCGCGGCATCGGTCGTCCCCTCCTCAGTGGCCATGACGGTCCGCCGACCCAGAAG
>PHGD01000039.1 GCA_011090425.1 Nitrospira sp. LK70
TATCGCATCGAGTGCTTCTTCAACAAGCTGAAGCACTATCGCGCGGTTGCCACCCGTTATGCCAAACGGGCCCGCAACTTCGCGAGTCTTATCTATCTGGCCGCGTCCGTGCTCTGGATGAAATGAATGTCAACAGACTCTAGATATTCTTGTAGCCAAAGTCTACATCGAGGTCCTGCGCTTCGGGGCGAGATGCTACAGATGTCTGTTTGCAGGAAGATGGGTCGGGGTCAACGGCACTTCATCGAGTGAAAGATGAGACCGACACAGACACCAGAAATAGCGACAACAGTTTGAGTCGGTCGGCCGATAGTGAGACATAAAAGGGACCCGGCACCTTCATCAGGCCCTTGTTCTTCCGGCGTGCACAGCGCTCCGGCGCAGACTGCGGACCACGAATGCCATTGAACCTTGTTTCGTGAACATGCAGAATAGAGATCATGTCGATTTCAGAAAACGCTGCCGTTTCCGTTCGAGCCGTTCGAGATCAAGATTGGTGAGCCCATCCAGCGGACGTTGCGAGCAGCCTCCCCATATGCCCCGAGCGCAGCATGAGCATTGAGCCGCCATCTTCGCCAGCCGGCCGGCAGTTGACATACGGTGATTATCTTCGGATCAGCGAACTGTTGCGCCTGCAATCTCCCCTCTCCTCGCCGATGGCCCATGACGAATTACTTTTTATCATCATTCATCAGACCTACGAGCTCTGGTTCAAGTTGTTATTGCACGAGCTGGATGCGGTCGTGATGAATCTACGGGCCACGACCAGGCGGCCTGGTTCGCGAGACGAGGTGTATGAAGCGGCTCGCTTGTTAAGACGCTGCACCGAGATCGCCAGACTCCTGGTCGAACAATTCACCGTCCTGGAAACGATGCTGCCGACCCACTTCCTGGCCTTTCGCGATCGGCTGCGGCCCGCGAGCGGGTTTCAGTCCGAACAGTTTCGCGAGCTGGAGTTCCTCTGCGGTCTCAAGGATGAGCGAATGTTGGACCTGCACGAGCCGGCCCCGGAGCTGTTCGCCGCGCTTCAGCGGCGGCTGCGGGAGCCGTCCCTCCGCGATGTACTGTTCGAAGCGCTGGCGACAATGGACATGGCACCTCCGATGTCCCAGGACGCTGCGGAGAGCGAGCGTTTCCGGTTGCGGGCCCAGATGATCGTCGCGGTGTATCGGAAAGAGGGGGAGCATCTCGATTGGATTGACGTCTGTGAACGATTGACGGAGTTCGATGAGCTGCTCGTCGCCTGGCGCCTGCGGCACATTCAAATGGTGGAACGGACCATCGGGATGAGCCGGGGGACCGGGGGCAGCAGCGGCGCCTCCTATCTTAGAGCGACCTTGGATAAGAAGTTCTTTCCTGAACTGTGGGAAGCCCGGTCCCTCATGTGTGAAGACCAGCATGGATCGTGACGACGATGGATGAACTGCTGTCGTACCGGAAGGATTTCCCCATCCTTGACCGGACCATCTACATGATCAGTCACTCGTTGGGTGCGATGCCGGTTCGCGTGTACGACCGTCTGCGCGAGTTCGCCGATCTCTGGGCCACGCGCGGCATCAGGGCATGGGCCGAGGGCTGGTGGGAAATGCCGGTGAGCACCGGCGACAAGGTCGCCCGCATCATCGGTGCCGATCCAGGGACCGTGGTGATGCACCAGAACGTGTCCGTCTGTCAGTCGCTCATCGCCTCCTGCTTTGATCTGACCCAGAAGCGCAACAAAGTGGTCTACGAAGCCTTGAATTTCCCTTCCGTGATGTATGTCTACGAGGCGCATGTCCGCGCCGCCGGAGCACGCCTTGTTGTGGTTCCCAGCGATGACGGTCTGTCCATCGATACGGAGCGTCTGCTGGACACCATTGACGAGGAGACGCTCCTGGTGCCGATCTCGCACGTGTTGTTCAAGAGTGCGTACATTCAGGATGTCCAGGCCGTCGTTCGCAAGGCCCATTCGGTGGGTGCGAAGGTCGTATTGGACGTCTACCAGTCGGCAGGGACCGTGCCCCTTGACGTCAAGTCGCTGGAGGTCGATTTTGTGGTGGGCGGGTCCGTCAAATGGCTCTGCGGTGGTCCCGGCGCCGGATTCCTCTACGTGCATCCGGCGCTGCACCGAAAACTGGAGCCGAAGCTGACCGGGTGGATGGCGCATCGAGAACCCTTTGCCTTTGAGCCCGGCTCCATCACCTATGCTTCCGACATCCACCGTTTTCTCCACGGATCGCCCGGCATCCCGGCGTTGTATGCGGCGGAAAGCGGCTACGAGACCATTCTTGCGGCCGGCGTCGGGAAGATTCGGGCAAAATCGATCCGGCAAACCTCCCGGTTGGTCGCGCTGGCGGATCAGTATGGATGGCAGGTGAGGTCGCCGCGGGACACAACAAGGCGGGGCGGCATGGTCGCGGTCGAGGTTCCTCATGCGGCCGCCGTGGTGCGTGAGCTGGCCCGCCGCGACATCCTTGTGGACTTTCGTCCCGGCGTCGGCATTCGAATCGCGCCGCACTTCTATACCGCCGATGACGAGATCGACGCTACGATGCAGGCCATCCACTCCATCCTCGAGACCAAGGCCTATGAGCCGCATCTATCGGGAGGCGGCGCACAATTCTAGCCGGATGCAGAAACCTCTGTTTTCAAGCATGGTCATCTCGAAAAAAGACTCCCGGTACCGTTGCTCTCTTTGCGCGGATCAGGAATTGCGCACCTCGCGCAGCACCAGGGTCTCCTAATTGGGAAGAAGCGGTGGCGGTGACAGGCACCAAACAAGGCCGGTCCGTAAACCAGCAGCCCGGTCGAACACGAGGTTAGGCTGTTGCAAGCGCGCCGAGCAGCTCTCCAATATGCATCCGCATCTCTACTTCCCACTGCATTGTTGGGTACTTGGTTGCCATGATGGTGTACTGGCGGCCGTTGACAACAGCACGACTGAGTCGTCCAAGCGCCAGAGGCTGGTCCATAGTCCAGTCGTTGCCAATGTCGAGAAGCACGGGGTGAACGATGTTTGCGCTCAAGCCACAAATCGCAACGGGGCAAAGCACGTCGATCTCGCGGGCAAGGAAGCGCCGGGCACAGGCTTCGGATACTCTATGGTCCGGCTTGTGAGTCCCTTGGATTCCACACGTCGCTGTGTGCACGAGGAAGAACCCTTGGTCAAGAAAGTCTGAGATCGACGTCAGGCGAACACCGATCGAGGCAAGCACTCTGAAGAGACCAAGGCGAAGATTGTCGTGAGGGTCAGTGTAGAAATGACACCCCCGCTTCGGCGGTGCCACTCCAATAAAAAGTATCCTGAGCGGGTCGGGCGGGACGACGCCGTGCGGATAGATCAGGCCGGGCGGGCAATCCACCGGAAGTTCGCTGATCGCGGTGCGACACGCGACGCAAGAAGTAACCTCACTCTGCAAGGCTTGCCAGGAAATCATACGGTTTGCAGCCTAACGTTCCGGTTCACGTGCCTGCGTAGCAGGTCGCTTGGAACCGGTAAGCCCGCAGCTTCCACCAGTTCCGACACACTACACAGGGCCGTCATACAACGGTTCGTATATCGTCATTGTGCTCAGGATTAAGGGACAGCAAATGTCTTGTGTTTGTGCGGCCCGCCTGTACAGACTGCCGATGCCGTTCTTGCCGGCACCTCAATAAGGACCTCGGGATGACGCTCGGCAATCTTCAAGAGCTGCTTGGCGGCGCCGGAAGGCTTACGGCGGCCTTGCTCCCATTGTTCCAGAGTGCGCTTCGAAACACCCAGTGCTGCGGCAAACTTAGCCTGCGATAGCCCGCTCTTGAGCCGCACGCGAATGACGTACGACTTGGCGTCAACTCTCGTCCTCTTGCCCCCACCAGCTTTAATCTCCCGTATGCCGTCCAGGACTTCTTGCCACACATCGCGTTTGGCCTCGAATTTGGCGAGGGTCTTGCCGGTTAGTTTTTTACCCATCTCGGAATACCTTCAACGGGCTGAACTTCTGCGTATGGTTCGGCGTCTCCGTAGTAAGGCGATTTATGCGGCGTGGAGGAGGAACTCGACTTTCACGGAATCGAACGGAAAAATTACCCCACCATCCTTGCCACGATCGAGAACTCCGGCGTTCAACAGCGCCGTCACGTCCGTGTGGACGGCCTTCACATCTCGCCCCACACGGCGAGCCACTTCGCGAATCGACAGAGGACCGGTTCCGCACATCGCCTTCAGTAATTGCCAGCGCTTGGCCGTCAGTACTTTCCACAGCAGTTCCGGCGTGGCGAACGTAATGCGCGCGGCTTTCTCACCCTTCCTTGTTTTCCAGACACGGACAAAGTCAGCCATGGCTTCGTTTGGGGAGCGAACGTCAAGAACGACGGTTTTCACGGTTCCACCTTATCATCAGGTAACTCCGGCCGGTTGTTAACATAAGCACTTAAGGGCGAATGTCAGGGGCGCGCCGCTTGCGGCTTGTCCCGCTGAAGTGCTCCGTTAGGGCCGGCATCAACTGGGACGAGTTCGGCAAGTAAGGTTTCCGGTGCAATGTCCTGTTGGTGAGGCCACGTCACGGCGCCGAAAACGATGCCCACCTGCCTGAAATAATCAGGGTTGCGCAATTCACGAAACACGCCGTGGTCAAGATACGGTTTGACATCGAAGATGCCTCGCCGACCATCGACGATTTCCACGTACAGACGGTAATCTGGAAGCGGCATGACATTTTTTACATCCCAATACATGGCTGCCACCTTGGAGGGGATCAATTTTGTATGGATGTTCTCCGCTGACAGCGAGTTCCCAATCGGCCATCAATTCATCTCGGCGCAGTTCGATCCATGCTTGAACGAGGCGCAATTGCTTGCGTGGCATCTCACCGGCAAGGATTTCGGCATCTCCAATACCGATCGATGCCTCGAACTCTCCATATCTGGCGTGGATGTGAGGCAGATTGTGATGCTTGCTGTCGAGCAAGTACATGCGAATGATGATGCCGTAAAACATCGAAATGATCGGCATGGGCTGTTCCTGTGAACTGGCGGCTAACTTATGGACTAACTGGTTCTGTATAAGAACTCGGACTGGGGAAAAGACAGTATAAGTCCCTGTCAGCTTCCTCGCAATAGAACGGCGGAACCTGTTTTCTATATTGGGCGGGGTTGGACTGTCGTCTTGACTCTCGTCTGGCTGCTATGGTTAGGTCCCGCCACTACAATGATGCTGCTTCGCACTGTCCTTACACTCAGCTTGCTCTCATTCTTGCTCTTCTCCCTTGGCTGTCAAAAAGAGAGCGAGTCCATCGTGTCGATCGCGATTCCTCCGACGAACGCGAAGATCCTCTACATCGCCACAAATGATGCGGTTTACAAGTCCCGTGATTGCGGTGGAACTTGCAATATGTTTAAGAGGTTCGAGCCTTATATATTCATTCATGCATAGCCATATCACAAAAAGACTCCCGGCATGTTTACAGTCTCAGTCGATCCTGTGCGGCACGTCACTCAGCGGCTTGTGGATCAGGAATTGCGCACCTCGCGCCTCTATGGTCGGCCCGTGGAGGACGAAGGTTATGTTGAGCTGGCCGGCTACGTCGAACGCCTCAAGCTGGAGAGAATAAGGATGACAGGCGCTTGATCCGGCTACGAGTGAGATTGCATGATTCGATCGTCGCTGCCTGGAGCCACAAGCTGTCAGAGGAACGGCGGAGGCCGGCCGCTGTCAGTCGATGATTTCCACTTTCTTTCCCATGGCCTTGGCGCGCTTAAGGCATTCTGCGTCGGTCACCGAACAACGGAGCGTGTCGAGTTCGGTTTCCTCGACGATCTCGATCTTCTTGCCTTGCGCCTTGGCCTGTTTGAGACAGGCTGTATCCGTGACGACGCACTTGGCTGTATCCGACAGGGCAGGCTGGTTGACGATCGACACCTGCTTGCCTTGATCTCTGGCCCGCTTCAGGCACGCCTGATCGGTGGCGACGCACTGTACGGTCTCTTCCGTTTTGTTGATCGCCTTGTCAATGGATTGGTCGATGCGCTGGTTCATGCGGTCTTGGGCCTTGCGCTCAGCGCTATCTACCGCGCGGTCAAACATCTTATCAAAGAGACCATCGGCTTGAGCTGTTCCGGCAGTGAAGGCTATGACAACCGAGAGACCGACCACCCAATGGATCTTCATCGCGACGCCTCCTTAAGGGATAAGCTGGCAGCACGACTCTAGCACAGCAGAAAGGGCAGACCAAGAGAGAGCTGGATTAGAGCGTGCCGCCGGCGACCATTGCTGGATTACACGGAAGAAGAGGGAAACCACCGCGTCGGAAACGTGCCAACCGGAAACCTCTTGCTGTCAAGACTTAGGCTGCTTCAGCGTGAAATTTGATACCGAGAGCCCGTGCAACCTTCAGAATGGTCGCAAAGCTGGGATTCCCGTCGGTGCTCAAATCTTAATCTACGACATAGGGGTCAGAGCACAATTGTATAGGGAATTGTGGGCGAAGTACGGACGCCCCGGCCATCGGCGCTGATCTCCCGTACGCCGTCCAGGACTTCTTGCCACACATCGCGTTTGGTTTCGAATTTGACGAGTCCCTTGCCGGTTAGTTTCTTACTCATGAAATGCCTCAAATACTCCGGCCGCTGCTTTTGCTTTAGCCTGTTGTGTCACTGATTTCCACTATCTTCTCACCAGCCTTGAGGAGATTCTCAGCTGCAGGCCATGCCCTTGTGAGGATGATCTTCAGTTTGGCATTCGACGTATTGCCACAAGTGAGCCACAAGACCTGAGGTGGCGATCCAAGTTGGGTGACGAGATCGACCATGTCGCTGTCCTTGGTTAAGATAATCGCCTTCGTCTCCCGTGCGGAGAGGAAGATGTCTCGATCCCGTGCCTCGCGTAAACCCAGATCTCTCACTGCCACGGCTTCCACGTTATAGGTCGAACAGAACCACTGAGCAATTAGGGGGGAGAGTTGCGCCTCGACCCAGATCTTCACGCCGCGAGAATAGGATGATTGAGTCGGCTGCTGGCGAACTTCAGGCAAGCAGAAACATCTTCAGCTTCAAGGTCAGGCAATTCCTCAAGGACTTGTTGTTGAGAGAGACCGGCGGCCAACAAATCCAACACATCGACGACGCGGATGCGCATCCCACGAATACAGGGCCGTCCACCACATTGCTCGGGGTTGACCGTGATGCGTTCGACGAGTTCGGCCATGATAGAGGCTTCCTGGACGGGTAAACCATCTGGGATGCAGTGCTGAACAACCTGATCCAGTGATCTCAAAGGGAAGTCTACTGAAACCTCTGCTTATTATCAACTAAGGCGTGGAGCGCGACGTTATAGCTTAGGAGTTGGGCCGAACGTAGGCGCTCCGTCCTGCTGCTTGACTCCCATCCGATCGCTATGGTTAGGTCCCGCCACTATGCTGCGTCCCATTCAACTTCCTTTGCTCTGCCTCTGCCTTCTGGTCATTGGATTCGGTGCGAATGGCTGCCAAAAGGAGAGCGAGGCGATCGTGTCGATCGCGCTCCATCCGACGAACGCGAAGATCCTCTACGTGGCCACGAATGATGCCGTTTACAAGTCCCGTGATGGCGGTGGGACTTGGGAGCGATTTCCGAGTTTCAGCGCGCGCCGGGTGACGACGCTCGCGATTGACCCATTGCTCCCTGCGACGATCTATGCCGGTACGATGGGGGATGCGGTCTACAAGAGTCCGGACGGAGGCCAACATTGGCTGCCGCATAACGTGGGATTGAAGGAACATGTCTCATTCGTGAATCAGTTCGTGTTTCATCCCGCGTTGAGCGAGAAGATCTATATTGCGACGACCGTGGGTGCGTTTCTTACAAAGGACGGCGGCCGTGAATGGGAAGAACGGATGAACGGGATGAAGGAAGTGCACATCGTGACATCCATGGCCATCAATCCTAAGGATCCCACAATCCTGTACGGTGGCACGACAGGCGGGATGTATCGTACCGACGATGGGGCGATGTCGTGGAAAAGGATCAATAACGGGCTGATCCCGGAGAGCGAGCTGATGGCGTCCATGGCACTGGGTGTCAACGCCATTGAAATCGATCGGATGAATCCCGGTATCGTCTATGCGGGCACGACCAAAGGGCTCTTTCGCACCACGAACAGTGGAGACCAGTGGGAACGGATCGGACAATCCCTTTCCGATCCCTTTATCAGCAGCATTCTTCTTCACCCCACTGAGCCGTCACAGCTCTATGTCGGTGGTCCGAAAGGGGTCTCGAAAAGCTCGGATGGCGGGAAGACCTGGCAGTCCGTGAACCAGGGTTTTGCGACGCTCAATATTCGCGCTCTGGCCATGAATCCGAAGAATCCGCAGTTGCTCTACGCAGGTACCAATGGTAGCGGGCTTTATCGTTCCACCGACGCGGGCGCGACTTGGACTTCTGTGCCGCTTAAAGGAGTGCAGCCTTCAGTAGGCTCAGGTTAAGGTCACGGTTGAACGATAAGCATGTCGCGTTAACCTCAGCCTGACTCTTGCGGATCTCAATATCCCGTCTTCGCCCCCTCGCTTCCGTGCCGGTACCGGCTGCTATAGGACAGCATGCGGTCCGAGAGCGCCTTCCACTCCTCGACGGTCATTAAGTCTTTCATCTTGAACCGCAGATCCAGAACCTTCGCCGACGTCTTCATCCGTTGAGCGCTGGCCTCGTCAAGGATCTTGCTAAACTCTTCGGGTGGGGCGGTATAGCTGGCGTTCAAGGTATAGAGGTCCCGGTGATAGGATCGTTCCTGCTCACGGCTTGTCTTGAGCTCGTTCACGATCTCGCCGACGATCGCATTGACTTGCTTCGCCTTGTCGGGATCCTTGACGGTCCGATTGATCAACCCTTCCATGTCTTGCTGACCCTTCTGCCAGTATGCCTCGCCCTTGGCACTTCCCATCATCCCGTGATGACGAGAGGAGGAGCAGCCGACCAATAAGACCAGTGCCAGCAGAACCAACATACCGTTCAAGACTCGATTCATACATCCCTCCCCTGAAGAGTTGTCATACCCTTTCTTCATACCGTATCATCGGGCGGAATGCCATGCCGGAAGCCGCACCGACTCCGTCTGATCACCTCCAAGCCCTCAAAAGCGAATTCCGCCGTCACCTCGAAACATTTTATGCCGGATTGAAATTGGCTCCTCCGTATGAAAGCGTGGAGAAGGCCATTCGAGCATTAACGACCATGATACATGCTCTGCCCGTGGAAGAACAGACTCGGATTATGTCCGACCCCGCCTTGCAATGGCAGCAATTCCGACGCGCCTTTGAAACCTCCGGTCTCGTTAAAAAACATCGTGGGATCATCGCCGCCTTGGCTCGCAACCGAGTGGCCGTGAATCTGCCCATCGAATACGATCATTTCTTAAGTTTGTTCATTGCCTGAAGCGTTGAACTGGATCACGGTATCGGCGGAAAGTGGTTTATCGAGTGCTTCACGCAATTCGTCATAGACTTTCATGAGGCGGCTGTCCTCGAGCCGATATGCGAAGGCCACCGTGACCAGTCCGAAGGCCAGCACCAGAGCGGCAAGGGCCATGACCGCCACGCCCGTGAGGGTTCCTCCAAATGAAGCGAATCCTTTATTCATGGCATACTGCACCACAAATGTCAGGGACCCGATCAGGACGAGCGCAAACCACAGGAGCGTCATGAGGGCCGACGACCACGGCATACGCTTCACACACAGTGCGTTCAGCGACTGGTCATGCGGCATAAGCTGAATCAGCCCTTTCACCGGCCAGGCGGTTCGGAACCGCCTGGAGAACAATCGATACTGCGGGCGGATCGCGATCTGGGAGAGCTGCGGATAAAACCAGGCTACTCCATGCGGAAGCATCAGCAGGCCCTCGGGAGTGAACCGATCACTGAGGGATGCGAGCCTGGTTCCAGGCCACTGATCCGGTTTGTTCGCGACAGGGCAACCGTACCTGATGGCGTCCGGGGTCAGCCGAATAAAATACAGCCAATCACAGACGACCAGTCCGATGAGCAAGATTCCTGCGAAGAGGCCGGCCAGCATCATAAACAGCTATCACATAGGAACAAGGCATGAATCAAGGAGGGAAGACGCGAAATCACCGTTCTGCCCCTGCGACATCAGGGAGGTATTTTCGTTTCGGACCCTCCAAGAATCTGTTGACTCAGGAAGTTGAGATTGGCTAGAGTACGCCGTCTACGTTCTGGGCGGGCCTTGTACTACGTGGATTTCCCGCCTCAATTTTATCCCCGCGTCGCCATGGCGGTCTGCCGCTTCTAGGAGGTAGGCAGAGGCCGGTTCGTGTGAGATTTGGAGGAGAGCATGGATCCCAACAAGATTGAGCGTGTGTACACCACTTATGCGGGGTTCTACGACAAGGTTTTTGGGAAGGTTTTCCACGAAGGGCGGGAATCGGCTATCAGGAATATGAATGTGCAGCCGAACGAGCAGATTCTTGAGGTGGGGGTAGGGACCGGCCTTGCCCTACCGATGTACCCGCGGCATTGCCGGATTGTAGGGATCGATCTGTCCGAAGGGATGCTGGCAAAAGCTAAGGAAAAGACCGAGGCCCATGGTCTTGATCACGTCCAGCTTCATCGCATGGACGCAGGAGCCATGGAGTTCGAGGATGACAGCTTCGATACGGTGGTTGCAGCCTATGTTGTGACGGCGGTCCCTGACTATCGTAAAGTCGTCAATGAGATGATTCGAGTCTGCCGCCCAGGCGGCCGCATCATCATGTTGAACCACTTCAGCAACGGCAACAAGGTCATTGCCGCCGTGGAAAAAGTCATTTCTCCGTTGACCAAACATCTCGGTTGGCGAACGGACTTGTCGCTGAATACCGTGTTGGAGGGAACATCTCTGGAGATCGCCCGAAAACAGCGAGTAAATCCTTTACGGCTTTGGGCGTTGGTGGAATGTGTCAACGGAAAGGACAGGCAGACCAACGGAACTGCCGTGACTCACACGGTGGCGGGGTATGCGAACGGCAACGGTACAGCCGGTTTTGCGAATGGAAACGGCAACGGGCACTATTCCGCCGAGCACGCGCACTGATTAGCTTCCTCCGTCGCTTCTCTTCCTTCGGTCTTGTCGTGCATGGTGCTCTCGAATCAACCAACCTTCCCATTCACGGCCCGGAATGATCGTGGTGCCGATGAGGCAGTCACCCGCAAAATGTTGGGTGATCTGATCGGTCAGGACTTCGAGGATGCGACTCATCCGGCGATCTTGAATCCCCAGCACCCGCAGCATCAAACCGAAACCCTTCCCCTCCAGTTGGCCATAGGCCATGATATGAACCATATTGTCTCCATTGACCGTTGAATCGCCTGCCGGGATCAGATCGCCCTCCCATTGCACCGCCGGATGAAGCCCGACGGCCCGTTTCGCTTCACGCCAAGCGCAGGGCAGACCGGCCTGATCCAACTCGTCTAATAGCCACTGAACCGTGGGACCTTCGGCAGTCCGGCCCTGGAAGATCCATCGAGCGAGTTCTGCTGCCTGCTGGACCGTCACGAATGGGGTGGCGATCTCTTCAAGATCGGCCTCATCGCACACCACGTAGAGCTCTCCCTGAGGATCAAACCAGAAGCGCAATTTCCCGGCATTGAGTTCGGTCTGGATGACGCCGAGCGATGAACAATCGGCACCGTCTTGTTCGAAGACCGAGAGATCCGTCACACCGGTCATGGTGAGTTTGGCTACTCGAACCATCCCGCGAATCTCATACCGGATGGTAACCGAGACGGTGGTACCGGCCGGCACCTCACGTCCGGATCCTTCGTCGAACAGGCGGCGTTTGGATATCTGCACGTCGGTGACATAACCTGAGCGGAAACCGCCTGTATGGCCGATCAGCCATCGCAGATCTTCAGCGTTCTTGATGGAGTGTCTCACGATGCGATTGTAGCGCAGGCCTGAACACACTACCAGCCATGCGAGAGCGTCCAACTGAACGCCATCACGCGAATCGGGAGCATAGAGTGGCAAGCAGATGGATCAGCGGACTTCGGCAAGTAGCTGTTGATATACTGCGAAGTCACTTGGGGAGAAGCAACACAATGTCACCTCACGGATTGAGGGGAGTTTTTTAAGAGCGGCACGAACGGAATCGATCGCCGCTTTGGCGGCGAAGTCGATGGGATAGCCGTAAATACCGGTACTTATACTTGGAAAGGCAATGGTCTCGATCCCATTTGCGGCTGCGACCTCAAGACAACGGCGATAACAGGAGGCGAGCTGTACCGACTCGCGATCGTTCCCTCCCTTCCAGACGGGTCCAACTGCATGGATGACGTACCGAGCAGGTAAACGATAGCCTTTCGTCAGTT
The DNA here is from genome assembly GCA_011090425.1 of Nitrospira sp. LK70. Classification (GTDB taxonomy): domain Bacteria; phylum Nitrospirota; class Nitrospiria; order Nitrospirales; family Nitrospiraceae; genus Nitrospira_D. Next base: position 12,294 of record PHGD01000039.1, read on the forward strand.
TCGCATCGCCGGTTTGGCACCCGCCGAGCAGGCGACATTCCCGTGCCAATTCTGGCCCGGCCGCGCGATGGATTGCTCCGCACACCCCGCCGCCGGGAAGCAGCGACTCGTTTGCCGCATTGACGATAGCATCAACCGTCAGAGTCGTGATGTCGGAGCAGATCGCCTTGAGTGAAACAGACATCGTCCATCACCAGACCTGTCCGTAAGTCGACGAACAGTTCGTGCAGTGGGTCTTAGCGTACAACCTGAAGCCAAACCGCAGTGTCTCTCGTCCGTTTAGGGCCTTTCTGTTCTCGTAGTCGGAGACTGGCTGAATCCAATGGTTAAACCGTCCATTCGGTCAGGAGAGAGGATGATTCTCGGGCCACCTGTTGGAACCAGCGATCGCTTTTCAATCAGCTTCTGAGCGGTCGCTTCGAGGTCGGAACAGGAAAACTCGATGCCGAGCAATCGGTTTCCCCCACCGGGATGAAATCGAAGCTGCGGTCCCATGCTGAAAGAATGGGTCGAGCTTGTATTCAAGTCCGGCCGATCCAGGAGTCTTTCCCAGTAAGCAGTGTTGGTAGTCAATTCAATATCGACTGCTGCGATCCCGGCGATTCCAAACGGTCCGTTCTGTCGCGTTCTCCGCCAGTTGGCCTTCAATTCCGAGAATCGTTCTTGATGACGATCGATTTGGTTGTCGCACATAAAGACCACGGAGTTGCCCAAGAGCTTGGAAAACATCATGGAGCCTGCTGCTGTACCGGCCATCCAAGTACCAAGGGCCGCCAGAGCTTGACAGGCTCGACTATTCCCGCCCCATGGCCGACCGAGCCAAAACGGTGTGTTTGGCTGGCCATCGAGGAGGTTGCCCAAAAAGGTGAGTGTGGACCTGGTTGCGACCGGCTCTTCGTAGTGCACTGTCACAGGGGGCGTGTGTAACACTTTTCGAGACACCAAACCGTTCACCATCTCCCAGGTCGGCTGTGACGGGGCAAGGCCAAGCCCATAGAACCAGGTGCCGGGAAGTCCAAATCCTGTAAACCGACCAATTTCGATATTCATGTTGCCCGCGTGCAGGCCACCCGACACGAGCAGGCCACAGTCGGTGATCGGCCACGCGACCGGTAGGCCGAACTCGTAACGAAATCGCCCGAAGACGCGCTCCACGTCCTGTGTGTGGATCAGAACGCGATCGACCCCGAGAATCAGCGACTGTGGTGTAGTAGGTGTTAACATACTGGTCACCTACTTTAAGGGAAAAGGAATAGAAAAGGGAAGCTACGACAAGTGGCACAAGCATTCTGAGGCTTGGTGTAGCCCGCGGATCCACTTGTCATGTTCAGAATGACCCATCACTGCCTCACTAGCATCTCTCGTACCTTTATGAAAAGCCGTGTGATAGCCGGGATCGCTCTGGGTCTGTGCACGAGGTGAGGCGATGGTCACACGATGGCGCAGTGGCTACTGTGCCGTCCAGATCCTTCCATAGTTCGACGGGATCGTGAGCATCGTTTCCTGAAGCCGAACGGTATTGTGCAGGTTCAAACTGTCGCCATGGAGCTCCTCCACGTAGTCACCGCCGACCGAAAACCAAAACGGCACAATCTGATCGCTGTCGCTGGTGTTCACGGCCACGAGTGTGTATCGCGTGTCGAGAGATCGTGCGAAGCACAGGACGCCTCGCGACAGGTATCGGTCCCAGTGATTAAAGAAGAAATACGAGCAGCGACGAAGCTGCGGCCGCTGCCGCCGGATCCGGAGGAGCTTCCGGACCAGCGTGACGAGTGCTTGTCCCGCCTCATCATAGGAGTAGTCCCAACGCAACGGTCTCAGCAATCCGACACGTCCTGCTCCATAGTCCGGCAAAAAGTAATTCTCTCCGAACTCTTCCCCCTGCCACAGCATGGGAATACCTTTACTCATCAGTGTCGTAATCAGATAGGGCTGAAGTCGATACCAGCGGCGGCGGTCACCCTCCAGGAACAATGGGTTGCCCGCCTCATCCGGATTGACGAGGCCGAAGTGACACAGAAACCGTTCGTGATCGTGGTTTTCAATATACTGCAGCGCCGTTTTGGGAATAACGTCGTCATTGGTACGTTCCTCTTCTGTGTAACCAAAGAGGCCGAGGGAGAGTCCGTACTCGGACAACTTCCCGCGATCGCCTCGCGCCACAGCCTTCGCCCTGTCGTAGGTGCGATTTTGCCAAGTGCAGTTAGAATAGGTCGAACGGAGGATTTCTTTGGGTCCTTCGAGCTGCTCGGCGCATTGAATCAACCGGATGGGAGAGCCGGATCCAGACGAAAAACGATCCCAATAGGGTTGATGGAGTGCAATCTTGTTCTTGGTGAGTCGGTAGGTGTCGAAGACCAGATTCGCGTAGCCGACACCCAACGGGCCGTCCCAATAATTCGGCACGCAGTCGTAGCGAACGCCGTCGATGTGATAGACCTCCAGCCAATGGTGATTGACGCTGAAGAAATAGTCCCGGGTGAATTGCCGGGTGAAGTCGGTGCTCTTGCCGAAATTGCTGAAATAGTCCTTGGCGAGGGCCCCATAAAGGGATTCTTGTGATACTTGAGGCGGCTGTAGGCGTCGTAATAGGGAAAATCGACGCCGGTGTGCCCGTACACCATGTCGACAATGACAGCGATGCCCTGTTGATGTGCCCTGTCGACGAACTGCTGAAAATCTGAGCGCTTCCCGAATCGCTCATCCACGCCGAAGTAACCGATCGGAAGATACCCATGGGAGCCAGAGTCCGAACGTGACAGTTCCATTGTGTTCAATTGCTCCGAGCTCGCTGAGCGGAAGCAACATCGATGGCATGAGGCACCTACCTTCTGGCGATAGCCGTTGGAAATGAGTTCATCGGGAGTGAGCGACGATCAACCAGGACGATTCTTGAATGAAGCTCCTCGCAGCATGCTGCGGAGAGCTTCAGTTAGGGCTGGATGCCACCCGCGCGAGTTTCGCCAGCTTCTTCGCATCCACCCGATCCGTCTTGCCCCGTCGGTAAGGACAGTGTATGTATCGACCCAGCGAGAGTTCAGGTCGTGACCTTCGCTCATCTCTTTCAAGTCGGACGAATATGCTCAAAGCCGTCTGCCTCCAACACGTTCCCTTCGAAGGTCCAGGGGCTTTTGCAAAGTCCCTCGCCAAGCGGGGTGTGGGTCTCCACTCTTCGCTTGTCCCGACGGACGGCCTACCCCATGACGCCGGGGATTTGTTGATCGTGATGGGTGGACCAATGTCAGTGAACGATTCTGACAAGTGGATTGCCGAGGAGACCGCCTTCATCCGATCTGCATTGCTTGCTGGTACGCCGGTGATCGGGGTTTGTTTGGGGAGTCAATTCATGGCAAAGGCTCTGGGGGCTACAGTGCGATCAGGCAAGGCATTGGAAATCGGCATGACTCCTGTTCGCCTCACTGATGCGGGCAAACAGGACCCTGTGTTTGGAGCCGGTCCTGAGTCCTTCGATGTCTTTGAATGGCACGGGGAAGTCTTTGAATTGCCCGCGGGATGCGTGCCGTTAGCCGAGTCCGACATTGCGCCGCTGCAGGCGTTTCGGTATGGCGATCGTGCGTATGGCCTTCTCTTTCATCTGGAAATGGAGGAAGGCGGGATCGACTCGCTATCTCAGGAATGTGCGCCGGATCTGATAAAGGCTCGTCTTACGGCACATCAAGTAAGATCAGCCGCTCTGCCGCAGCTGCCACAGCTCCATCAAACGGCTGATCGGTTGATCGGCCATCTTCTTACATCTGCACGTTGATTGCCGACTCTGTGCTGAAGTACCCTATCGCTTCCAGTGTGAAGGCTGAAAAGTTGGAAAGTCTCTCTCCGCGCTTTCTAACCTTGTCACTTTCCAACATGTGAACTTATCTCGAAAGGAGCCAAAGGAATGGCCGGTTTCCCGATTGAAGTTGCCACACGCATTAAGACACTACCTCCCTATTTGTTTGCCGCGATCGACAAGATGAAGCAGGAAGCCATCGCACGTGGGGTGGACATCATCAATCTCGGCATCGGCGATCCCGATTTGCCGACGCCGATGCCGATCATTGACAGTTTGGCGAATGCGGCGAAGGACCCGAAGCATCACCAATATCCCTCCTATGAAGGCATGTTGTCCTTCAGGAAAGCCGTGGCTGGTTGGTACAAACGCCGATTTAACGTGACGCTTGATCCGGCAAACGAGGTCCTCACGCTGATCGGTTCGAAGGAGGGCATTGGGCATATTCATCTGGCCTTTGTCGATGCCGGGGATGTCGTCCTAGTTCCGAGCCCCGGCTATCCGGTGTATCCAGTCGGTACCAGTTTTTCCGGCGGCACGTCTCATATTATGCCGCTGACGAAAGCCAACGGTTTCTTGCCTGACCTCAGCACGATCCCGAAAGAGGTGGCCAAGAAGGCCAAGCTGATGTGGCTCAATTCTCCGAACAACCCCACCTCGGTGATCATGTCGAAGGACTATTTCAAGCGCGTGGTGGAATTTGCGCAGGAGAATCAGGTGATCGTGTGTCACGATGCCGCCTATTCAGAGGTGTATTATGACGGGCGCCGCCCGGCGAGCTTCATGGAAGTCGACGGCGCAAAGGACGTCGGGGTTGAGTTCCATTCTCTTTCCAAGACCTACAACATGACCGGTTGGCGCATCGGCTTTGCCGTCGGCCACAAGGATATTTTGGCCGGTCTCGGCAAGGTGAAAAGCAACCTGGACTCCGGTTGTTTTGAGGCGGTTCAGGAGGCCGGTATTACGGCTCTGAGCCTTGACGACTCGGTGACAGACAGCTTGAGAAAGACTTACCAGGACCGTCGAGACACCCTTATTCCTGGTCTCAAAAATCTCGGCTTAGAAGTCGATCCTCCTCCCGCCGCGTTCTATGTCTGGGTGACGGTACCGAAGGGCTATACCTCAACCTCTTTCACCGCTCATCTCTTAGAAAAAGCCGGTATCGTGACGACACCGGGGAATGGATTCGGCGCGCCTGGAGAAGGCTACATCCGTATGACGCTCTGCACGTCCAAGGAGCGGTTGGCGGAAGCGGTTGAGCGGATCAAGAAGGCAGGATTCTAGCATCGTTATTCGTTAAACGTTCACCGTTAATCGCATCCTGAAATTTCCGTCTCGTTTAACGATTCGCGAATAGCGCATCACGAGAGCATATGCCTGAGACCGTCTTCATCGGATTCGGGTCGAATGTCGGCGATCGAATCGATTTTTGCGATCGGGCAGTCACGCTGCTGAGTCTCCTGCCGTATTCCAGGCTGAAAGGGGTCTCACTGCTGTATGAAACGGAGCCGGTTCACGACGGAACCAATCCTGGTGAAGACTGGTTTCTCAACGGGGTGGTGCAGGTTGAAACGAATATTACGCCGCGCAGTCTCTTAACGACGCTCCAGGAAATCGAACGCTCTCTTGGGCGGGATGATGACAACCGCTCCGGTCCTCGCACGATCGACCTGGACATCCTCTTTTATGGCGAGCATGTGATCAAAGAACCAGGGTTGACTGTTCCGCATCCTCGCCTCCATCAGCGACGATTTGTCCTCCTGCCGATGAATGAGCTCGATCCGTTGTGGGTGCATCCGACACTCAAACAGTCGGTCGCGCAGTTATTGACGGACGTCAAGGATCAGTCTCAGGTGCGTCTCCTTTTTCCCCAGCCTTCGACGAGGTACGGTTCACGTCCAGCCTGCAGTTCACAACCTGGCGCATGAAGATCATTCGCTCCCTTACAGCAATGGCAGCTTGGAGCGGGGGACTTGTCCGCAAAGACGTGAAGATTGGATTGGTTCCGACGATGGGGGCGCTCCATGAGGGCCATCGGGCTCTGATACGGGCGGCGCGGTTGCGATGCGATGCGCTGGTCGTCAGCATTTTCGTGAACCCCGCGCAGTTCGGTCCTCAGGAAGATCTGGCCAAGTACCCCCGACCTATCTCTCAGGATCGAGCCCTATGCCGAAAAGAAGGCGTAGATATCTGTTTTGAGCCGACCGTGGAGGCGATGTATCCGAAAGGATTTCAAACCATGGTCACGCTTCCGGCGATTGCGCATCGGTGGGAAGGAGCAGTGCGCCCTCATCATTTTTCCGGTGTCGCAACCGTCGTGACGAAGCTCTTCGGAATTGTCCGCCCTCGGATCGCGCTCTTTGGTCAGAAGGATTTTCAACAATCGGCGCTGATCCGCCAGCTGGTGAAGGATCTGAACCTCGGCGTGGAGATTGTGGTGAATCCCACTGTACGTGAAACGGACGGACTCGCGATGAGCTCACGCAATGTCTACCTGTCGCCTGATGACCGAATTCGTGCCGTCACGTTGTACAAGGGCCTACAAGCAGGAGCCGAGGCGATCCGACGGGGCATCACCGACGCGGAAACAGTACGTTCGGCGATGGTTCAGGTGGTCAAGAAAGAACCGGCTCTCACAATCGACTATCTGTCAGTCTGCGATCCGTATACCTTGGAACCGCTTCCCGCTGTGCGGTCGCGAGTTGTGCTACTCGGCGCGGTGCGTATAGGATCCGTTCGGCTTATCGATAATCTTCTGACCACCCCGCCACGGCGGTCTTCCTGATACGGTGAGGTACCCTCAAGAGAGGAGATTCGAGTGGAGGCTTTGTCCTACCAGCAAGCTGAGGATCACCTGACTGAGGCGGTTCTTGTCATCCGCCACCATTTCGAGGAACCGGATGCCCATCGATTCCGGTCGTGAAGAACAGACCATGGCTGACCCAATCTTAATGGGTTCTTCGTCTGAAGCCGGTTTGATGACGAGTCCGATACAGGTCCCCTGAGGCAAGGTCGTCGCCGTCTCGAGCGTGCACCCCCCCATGGAGATATCCGTCACACGATGGTCATTCCGTACGGCATGCTCTGCGAGAAGGTTGGCACGGAACGACACCGGCAATCGTTTGTATTGCCGGCGATCCGCGGCTGAAGTCCGGCCTGGGAGATGATTCCGATAGGTACGGAAGCGTGTGGTGCAGAGTTGGCACCGGAATGAAAATATCCTGAAGCGATTCAAGAGTCGCTCCATGGGTCCTTCGTCATAGACGACTCGGACGAAGGGGGTTCCGCAGCTTGGGCAGTATGGATCTTTCATGAACTCCGAGGCATACCGACCGGGGTATCATGCATAGGTAGCCCCTCCGCAAACAGTTGTTCCCGCTGTACCTCCATGATCGACTCGATATCAGCCGGCGAGTACGTCGACGGCTTCACCCATTTCCCATCGGCCCGCTTGTAACCACCGACTTTGCTCAGATTCGACCGGTGCACTTCCTGAAACACCGCTTCCATATCGATCCCGTAGGACACCGCAGTTCCATAGGTCACATACAGGAGGTCCGCCATTTCTTTGGCCACCGCGGCGAGATTTCCTGCGGCCATCGCCTCTTTCAATTCATCGAACTCTTCCTGAATGAGTCGGACGCGAAGCTGTTTCGTCTCCTCATTCAAATCCGTCGGGACCGGTCGCACCACAATTTCGAACTTCCTGTGAAAGGCTTCGACCATGGCTTGTTCGTCTGTCATCTCCGCTCCTTCATTCAACGTCAACCGGCAAGGTCTTGCGGGGAACCACTTCCGTCGGCCCCAGCACCGGGATGTTGCGATCGGATGATACCCCCAATTCCTTGAAGCGCCTTGCTGCGGGGAGAATGCGTGTCTCAAGAGAACCGACGGCCCGGTTGTAAGCAGACACGCTTTTACCGAGGGCCTGGCCGACCTCGTTCATATGTTCCGCCAGTATGGCCATCCGTTCATAGAGCTCTTTGCCCAACCGGCCTGCTTCCTCCGCATGGGCGGTCATGCGTTCTTGGCGCCAGCCGTAAGCGACCGCTCGGAGTAACGCGATGAGCGTGGCAGGGGTCGCCAGTACGATCCCGTTCGCAAACCCCTCCTCAATCAAACGGGGATTCTGATCCAGCGCTGCTCCGAGGAATTGCTCCCCCGGGAGAAACAACACGACAAACTCCGGCGTACGGTCGAACTGGGTCCAGTACGCTTTCAGAGACAGTTCGTCCATGCGACATTTGACCTGAGCGGCATGGCGACGCAACGCCTCCGCTTGTTGGGTCTCGTTTTGGGCTTCATGGGCATCGAGGTAGGCCGAGAGCGCGGTCTTCGCGTCCACGATAATTTGGCGCTCTCCAGGCAACTGGACGACCATATCGGGGCGGAAACGCCCATCGTCGCCGGTCACAGAGGGCTGCTCGACGAAATCGCAATGGTCCACCATGCCAGCGAGTTCAGCCACTCGCTTCAACGTCAACTCGCCCCATTGGCCTCGTACGGTCGGAGCCCGTAACGCTTTTACTAGATTGCCCGTCTCCTGCTGTAACCGGTGTTGCGATTCCGCTAACGATCGTAGATGTTGATCCAATCCACCATAGGCAGACTGGCGAGATTGTTCCAGCAAACCTACCTGCTCAGCATAGCGGTGCAACGATTCCTGAAGCGGTCGCACCAAGGCATCGATCGCATGTTGCCGCTGCAGCAAGTCACCGTCCGCTTTGACATGCAAGGTTTCGAACGACACGGCGGCGAGCTTCAAGAATGCTTCGTTATTTTGCTTCAATGCCTCGCCGGAAAGAGCCTGGAACGATCCGATGAGTTCCTGACGCGTGTGGTCGATGAGGGCCTTCTGCTCCAGAAGTTGTCGAGCTGTATCTTCCATCCGAGTTTCCGCCGTCACTCGGGCCTGTTGCGCTACGGCCCAGGTTTGGCGTACCGACACAAGGGCATCGCGTTCCCGTTCGAGCTCCTTCCGCAGTTCGTCCACGGTTGCCTCGGCTCGTTGAGCCTGAATCCGCAAGCGACCGGCAATCCACGGACCCGTCAGCAGACCGCCCAAGACTAGTCCTCCCACGAAGCTTATGGCAAGAATAACTGTGTCGGGCATGCTTGACCCCTCTCACAAGTATCGAAGCACAAACTCCTATATGTAGCGTTAAAGCGCGATAAGTTTTTGGAGAGTACGCAATGGATTGAGAAAGGTCAAGGAAGCAGAAGGCCCCGATCGATCAGCTCCATCTGTCTTCCTGTTGAGGAGACGGCTCGATACAAATGGTCCCTGATGCGGCGTCAATCGTGATGCGCTGCCCATCAGCAAACCTTGCCATGGCTCCTTCAACGTTGACGATGGTCGGCAGTCCGTATTCGCGAGCGATGATGGCTCCATGAGACAATGTGCCGCCCATTTCCGAGATCAAGCCACCGGCAAGACCGAAAAGCGGAGCCAATCCGGGGTCGATAACCGGGACCACCAGAATCTCCCCCGGCATCACCCTGCTCCAATCCGCCGACGAACGGACCACTCGCACCGGACCTGTCACGTTTCCGACGCTGATCGGCGTGCCCGACAAGACGCCGTTCCTTTCAGATTTGTCGGATGTCACGATCTGTTCGCTCGCGGTTTCCCAGTCGCGGATCGTGCCCGGTACCTCGAGTGCTGCATCGTGATCTCGTTCGGCTCTCCGGGCCTTGATCACGGCCTTCCAGTCTCGTGTGTCTCCGGCCAACAGGTCGTCCCGGTCGCCGGTCGTCAGAAAAAAGATGTCGTCAACCTGGTGGAGCCGACCCTGCTCGACCAGAAGGTCTCCGAGGCGCACCAAGAGACTGCGGAGGGCCGTCGAGTAATACATCAGGTGGTGTCGATTGGCTTCACGCAATGCGAAGAAGCGACAGACCCTTCTGTAACACCACATAAAGAGCATCCACCTATGGTAGCGTCGCCCGATGCGTTGTTTGATCCGAGCCAGCGCAGCGGTTCTGGCGTTGCCCTGGCGCAAGAGGATGCTCTTCTGTGAAGGTGAGCCGGCGATGAGTTGAACACGCACGATAGCCAGAATTGATTCGGGGGTATCGACCAGACGGGGTGACATGAGGTCTGATTCACCGACTGCACGATGCCCATAGTCCTCCAAGTACCGGTCGAAGGTCCGTAGGAATTTCGTGTCGGCGAGAGTCTCACGAAATCCTGAAGCTATCCATGGTTCCGATGAGAGAAATGTGCCTGCCGCCGGTTCGTCTCGGGCAATATCCGTCAGCTCGGCAAGGCGGACAATCTGTTGTGCACTGATGACGGTTCCTTGGCCTTGAAGAGCGGCGTTCAACAAACCCCTCCAGTCTGGCCCGAGCCACCGAGGCAGGAATCGGCTGAAAACCCCGAGGCATTGGCCGACGCCACCGACAATGCCGAACGTGACGTCGCGGCCCTCTAACCAGGGGCCGAACCTGTCGAGCTCGCGTACGAGTTCTTCCACCGACAGGTGCAGAATGTGCTCACGGCGATACGTCGAAGCCAGTTCCTTCATTTCCCGGAACAATCGTGGCCCGGACCGCTCAACCCGCCGCATTTCCGCCCACATCATCCACAAGGCCCGAGGAAGCGCCGCTCCCTTGAGCGGCTGTACTTTTGGGATGGTTTGCAACGGTTCGCCGCCCATCTGTTCGGCGTTCAGCGATGGGTCCCCGCCTAGTTGGGCTATCAGGATATGGAACAGAGTCACGTTCAGATAAGGGCGTCCTCGCAGGACACGGACCGCCGTAAGCCCCTCGGGGATACAGCATCCAAGTCTTCGATAATGAGAAAGCACATGGCGGTCCATGAACCGTTCAAGAAATGAGAGACTCAAGAGACTCGGTAGTTCCGGCAACGTCTCTTTGAAATTCGTTCGCGACCACTCGCAGTCGTCGTTCGTGAGATTGGAGGCAGGACGAACTGTCGTAATCGGCCTGGCCTGTACGAGCCACAGTTGCTCCGCATCGAAAGCCCATTCGAGATCGATCGGGTGTCCGAAGGCTTGTTCAGCCTGTTTGGTCGTCTGTGCGAGGGAAAAGAGCTGCGCGTCGGTGAGTGATGATTGGATGTGGGTCGCGTCGCCAAACCGTTCGACTTGCAGCCCCTCCTTGGAAACGGCCAGTCGTTGGGAGTGATGCGCAAGGATACGCTTGCGAACCAAGATCGGACGCTTGTCATGAGTGACCTCCACGACATACTGGTCCGGCTTGACTGTGCCATCGACCAGCGATGCTGCGAGACCAGGTACGGCGTTGATCGTCACCTGATTCGATCGCCCGGTCACGGGATGTATTGAATAGGCCACTCCCGCCGATTGAGCGTCGATCATCGGTTGGATCACCACCGCCATCCTTGGAGCGGTCTGGTCCTTCGTGTGAGCTACGTAGCTCATCACCCGTTCTTCCCACAGTGAAGTCCAGAGGTCCATCACCGCAGAATCAATGTCTGACAGAATCACGCCCAGGTGAGTGCGATAGAGCCCGGCGAAGCTGGTGTGAGCGGCATCCTCGTTCGTGGCTGATGATCGGACGGTCCAGCGTTGGCTTGGCGCTAGACTGAGGGCTTGGAGTGTCATCCGCCATTGAACGGCAAGTTGGAAAATTTCTGCTTGTCTGATGCGAGTCCGGCAAGCGCCTAGCGCCGACGCCCGCTCGTCTCCAGATAATGCACGGGCCCTCTGCCACTCCTCATTCTCGACAAACCCTAAGGCCTGCAAGCACTGGATGTACGCTTCTGTCGTGACGCAGAACCCTTGGGGGACAGAGAAGCCGGCCGCGATGAGCTTTGCGAGCCCGGTGGCCTTTCCTCCTGTGAGAGTGACATCGTGACACTGAGACAATGGAAGGATAAGGGGACGGGCCATAGGTCGGCATAGTAGCTAGAGCAGGAGAGCGAGGTAAAGGTCGTTGACATTTGTTCCAGTAGGACCGGTATGGATATGGCACTTAAGGGCTTTCAAAACCGGGTAGGTATTGTGCCGATTTAAGGATGAGCGGAGATCAATGCCGAGTTTCTTTGCTCGCCCGACAGTGCTTCCGGTGACAATTGCTCCGGCTGCGTCGGTGGGTCCGTCGGTTCCGTCGGTGCCCAGTGCCACGACCCATGTGTTGGGGAGGCCGGCGATCTCGAATGCCGCAGCAGCGGCGAATTCCTGGGCACGTCCACCCTTTCCATGACCCGTGACCGTCACCGTGGTCTCGCCACCCGCCACCACGCAACAGGGGCGTTTCAAGTTACCAGGTCCCTCCATAACCGTCTTGGCAAGATCCGCCAACTGCTTCGCTGCTGCGCGCGCTTCTCCCACGATAGGGTCCGAGACGAACTTGGTGTGGAGCCCTGCCTGCTGTGAGGCGCGCGCGACCGCTTCCAGCATCATCCGGTTGTTGCCGATGATGTGATGCTGCACGGAGCGCAACCGCCGTGAACCAGGCTTCAAGGTCTCCGGCACATTTCCTGTTCGGCCTTGGCTCAAGTAGCGGCGTACGGCGACAGGTACGGCATGCCAGCATCTATACCGTTGCAACACTTCCACTGCGTCCCTAAACGTCGAAGGATCGCCTGCTGTCGGCCCCGAGCCGATCGAACCGAGATCATCGCCGAGAACATCCGAGAGTAGGAGCGTCACAACCTTCGCCCCGGTGGACAGGGCCAACCCGCCACCTTTGACCAGTGACAAATGTTTCCTCACGACATTGATCTCATTGATGGTTGCCCCGCTGCGGAGCAGCAGGCGCGTCGTGCGTTGCTTGTCGGTCAGCGTGACACCTGCGACTGGAGCCGGGAGCAGGCTCGATGCACCTCCGGACAAGAGAACGAACAACAGATCGCGAGGGGCAAGGCCTTGGATCAGAGCCAGAAGCTGCTGAGTGGCCTCAAGTCCAGCACGATCTGGAATCGGATGACCGGCTTCGACCACGGTGATTCGTTTGGTGGCGAGTGTGTGACCTGTCTTGACGATGACGAGTCCATCTTCCAATCTTGTCCCTAAGGCCGCCTCTAATGCCTGTGCCATCCTTGCCGACGCCTTGCCGGCGCCGACTGCCGCTACACGATCGACACAGGAAAGGTCGTAGGTCCTACGTCCCACTCGCAAGGAATGTCTATTGAGTGAGACGCTGGTAAGGACGGCCTGATACGGGTCGGCAGCATCCAGACCTGCGGTTATCAGCTTTTGAAGGAGTGGCCGTGCAGGAGAAGCGGGAAGGCGAAGCCGCATGGCACTAGGGAATCTTTTCTTGTTTGAAACAGCGGCTAGGACACGTCTGCCGGGGCACGCGGATTTGATAGGTGCCATGAGGGAGCACATCTTTCTTAAACTCAGGATTCAGCATCTTGAGCTCGAGGAGGTACGTGCCGAATTCTTCGGCGATTGAGGTCATCGCGCGATGGGATTCCTTAATATTCACTGTGATGGTTTCAATCTCAAGCGGCATGTAGAGATCCTTCTTGGTCAACCCGAGATACTTCTCCGGCTGGGAGTAGATTTCCTTCGCGGCGATGATACGGGGGACATACCGCAGGGTCTCGCGTGGGCCATGCATCTTCCAATAGTCGGAAATTTTTTGCTCCTTGAGCAGCTTGCGGATTCGTTCCTCGCCGGCGTTGTAGGAGGCCATGGCCAAGAACCAATCGTTGTCCTGAAAATCCTTGAGGTACTTGAGGTACTTCACGGCCGCTTCGGTGGACATTTCGAGATTTCGACGTTCATCTCGGACGGCGTCGGTCTTCAGTCGATACCGGCGTCCGGTGGAGGGGATGAATTGCCATGGACCGGACGCCTTGGCTCTCGAGTAGGCGGCTGAAATGCACTTGCTCTCGACCAGCAACATATATTTGAGATCATCCGGTAAACCCGCATCGGCCAACTGCTTTTCGGCAGGAGGGAAACAACGCCCGGTCCGTTTGGCGAGGATGATGCTTTCACCTGCATCTTCCAAAAATTGATAGAACTCGTATTCGATCCGTTCTCTCACCTGCCAATTATCCAGAGGAACCGGCACCCCAGCAAATGTGATCTTGTCGGGCAGCTTGAATGAACTCAGAAAGAACCGCTCTCCCTCGCGTTTGATTTCCGGCAAAATGACTAGACGGTCTTCCGGTTCCGGTTGTGAGTCGAGCACCTCGGGCAAGAGAAGATCCTTCTCGCTTTCTGGTTGTTGGCCATTCGTCTCTGTTTGGTCGGGTGCCGCCGATACTGAACTGCCTATCAGTAGAATAATGAAACTAATCGCAATCGTAGGAAGCAAGGATTGCTTGTGGCCGGTCATCATTCGCAGTCTCCTCCATGACGTACGAGCAGGAACTCATACAGAAACGCGAAATTATGCTAACAGCTCACTCCATCACCGGCAAGGAGAATAGGGTTCCTGCTCGTGTTACACTGTCGCCTCTATGAGATCCCTGACGGTTTTGAACAAGACTATCACCGAATGCACGGCCTGTCCCCGGTTGGTCGTCTATCGAGAGGCCATTGCACGGCAGAAACGGAAACAATATCGTGATTGGACCTACTGGGGGCGGCCGGTTCCCGGTTTCGGAGATCCCGGAGCGCGGCTCTATATACTTGGGCTCGCCCCTGCGGCACATGGTGGCAATCGGACGGGCCGCATTTTCACCGGTGATCGAAGCGGCGATTGGCTGTATGACGCATTGTATCGGTATGGATTCGCCAACCAGGCTGCATCGCAACACAGAGACGACGGTTTATCCTTGACGGATTGTTACATCGGGGCACCCGTGCGGTGCGCACCGCCAGGTAACAAACCGACGCCGGATGAGTTTGAACGCTGCGGCCGATTCCTGCAGGAGGAGGTGCATCTCCTGAAGAATCACCGCGTGGTGATTGCTCTGGGAAAGATCGCCTTCGATCAGTACCTCAAGATCTGCCGGACCCAGGGGCGTGCCATGCCGACGCCGGTCCCCAAATTTGGCCATGGTATCGTCTATCGCTTACCCTGGGACGTGACGCTGCTGGGTTCCTATCATCCCAGCCAACAAAACACGTTTACCGGGAAATTGACCCGCTCGATGTTTCACGCGGTGTTTCGGAGGGCGAGAAAAGAAATTGGGTCATCGCGTAATCGAGTGGGTCGATTGTGATCGTTTCAGGTCTTCGGCAACATGACTCAGAAAGGGATCAGTCAGGTAGGAGAATTCTTTCGATCCCCCATATTCAGTCCACTACATGTAGTATAGTCTCTTCTGATACGTACCATTACGTTTGCGTATTGAACCTTGTCACGTCCATGCCTCGTATCAACCCATTCTCGGACAACGCTTGTACCTCGGTATGAAATCGGCGCAAAGAAAAATCCCCATTGCAAAGTGGCGGCGGACGGCGTATAGGACATAGCAAGACATTCTAGTACCACCCAAATTTCAAGAACGCGTAACAGTTATAGCTCCAGGGTTTTGGTCGGGTCGCTTTCTTCTCTTTCGTGGCGGACGTTTTACCTGATCCGGAGGAGGGGTGTTTGCCAAGCATTGGACTTTGAAATTTCGAATCTTTTGAACCTATTCCTATTGTAGAGTTGCCACCACCTATCATCTTTATTCTAGTAGTGAGGTGCGACATGATTACAAAGCTAATCTCCTTCGCCTTTCTCTTCACCGTCACGGTGAATGGCCAGGGATTGAGTCTGGCTGCTGATCCCCAGTCCATCGTCGAGAACCAGCAGGCCGCAGTGCGATCGGACAATGGTCAAGGTTCCCTCCTGGCCATGCTTGTCGGGTTCGTGAGACCGGCGGATGTTCGGCAGGCCCAACAGGACAACGAGGGCCTCTCGTATGTCCATAAAATCGACAGCGACGACACCTCTCCTGCTGCTTCAAGCGCCCCGATTACCCCTATCACTTCTATTACCGTGGACGCTCCTCCGAGCCAGGTTTCGGAAGCAGATAAAGAGAGCATGCGGTTGGAGCAACTCTTAGAGCAGCTCACCACCAAAGAGAAGGAGTTGGCCCTCCTGCGAGAAAGAACTGCGGCGGCAGCGAATCAACTGAACGTTGAGAAGACCCGCGCGGAAACGTTGGAAGCACAGCTGAACCAAAAGGAGCAGGAACTCGCTGGGCTCTGCACCCAACGAGACACCCACCAGGAAATGTCGCAGGAGTTGAACCGGACAAAGAGCAGACTGGAGTTGGCAAGACAACAGGTCAACGACATCGAGCGCCAATTTGCCACCAGCAACGACCAGCTCGACGAAGCGATGCAACGCATTGCGGACCTCGACTTGCAACTGGTGGCGAAAGAACAAGAATACCAGCTGGCCAAGGTCAACCTGGATAGGGAAATCGCTGCTCGAGACACTCAGCTGGCACAGGCGAAGCGCTTGCTCGCGAGCCTGGGTAAGAGCCTACCGAAGCTGGCCAAGCAGGATCCCACCAACAAGAACGCGGTTCCTCGGCAAGCCGTCGCGACGACACGAGGCACGATCGACCTCACCAAGGTCAACGAGAAATTGATGACCGCACTCCAGGATGAGCTCAAACGGGGCAGCGTGGTGTTGGAGCAACGCGGAGACAAGTTAACCCTTGCGTTGTCGTCGGGTGAACTGTTCCCCAAAGGGCGAGCGACTATGACACCGACGGGAACCTCCTTGGTCAAGCGAATCGGCGTGGCCTTGCGTAAATTTCGTCCTCAAAGCGTCGAAGTTGCCGGACATACAGACAGCACACCGGTCAAGTACGATACTCGGCGCCCCTATAAGGACAACACTGAGCTCTCTCGGGCGCGAGCCGAACATGCCGGCAAGGCTCTGATCAAGGGTGGGGTAGCTGCCGACCGAGTCAGGGCTGTCGGGTATGCGGACTCCCGCCCCATCGCGACCAACGACACGGAAGAAGGTCGGAGTAAAAACCGACGAGTCGAGATTGTCGTCAGCCAGTCGCCTGAGCCGATCGCCTCCGTTGGTGAAAAGGACGAACAGGGGGTAAGCACCAGCCGAAACAGCACTCCATCATATGGAGGAATGGTTCGAAAGGTCGTGAATCGCTGATTCTGCACTGATGACCATGTCGGCCGCTCACTGGCCGACATGGTCATACCGATCTTCCGCAAACCTATCTCTCCCGTGTTCTGAATGTCGCTCGCATCTGCGTTCTCTTCTCTCTCGTCGCGGCCAATAGACACACCATTTTGGCGTCTATGAATCCTCAAATCCTGCTGCCACGGTGATGACCATTTACGGTACAAGCCAGGTGTCCGTCGATGGCTTTAGTCCTGATGAATCATCGAGCGTGCAATACCAAGTTGCTTGTCTCACCAACCGTTCAATACAGATGCGCCAAATCGGCGCGCCGGTTAACGGTATGTGAGGCAGCTGTAAGGAGAAGAAAGGAGCGGATATGACACGCGAAGAGGCGTTGGTATTTGTGGAAGAGTGGACTTCGGCATGGAACGAGCTCGCCGTCGAACGTGTGCTGGCTCATTTTGACGAGAACGTCTCGTTCACCAGCCCGACAGCACGAACCGTGGTAGGTATCAGTACGGTGGTTGGCAAGCAGGCACTGCGTGAATACTGGAACAAGGCGGTTGCGCACATTGGCTCACTGCAATTCGTGGTCGATCGAATCTTGTGGGACCCCAGCACGAGGGAGATGGCGATTGTCTATATCTCCGAGATCGGTGGGCGAAAGAAGCGGGTCTCAGAGCAACTTACTTTTGGTCCGGATGGTCTGGTGGTGAGTGCCGAGGTATTCCACGGGGTGGACCTCTAGCGACGTGCACACTTGTGAGTCACGAATTCGGACGAACCCGTCCTCCTCGACAACGAGAGTCCGCCGAGGTTCCCTCAAGGGTGAGAACATGAGTGCTATACGAGTCCCGCTCATAGATACCGGTGCGACAACACCTTGCCGTTCTTGTCGAATTCGTAGAGCAGCGGCACACCGGTGGGAATGTTCAGCTCCAGGACCTCTTCCTTCGACAATTGGTCCAGTTCCATCACCAACGCACGAAGACTGTTGCCATGTGCGGCAATGATGATGGTCTCTCCCTTCAGCAGGTGCGGTTTGATCATTTTCTGATAATAAGGCAACGCGCGCTCTGCCGTATCTTTCAGGCTTTCTCCACCGGGCGGTTTCACATCATAACTTCGCCGCCAGATTTTCACCTGCGCATCGCCGTACTTCTTGGCGGTTTCGGCCTTATTCAATCCTTGGAGTTCTCCGTACATCCGTTCGTTCAGCGCCTTGTCCTTTTCAATGGGAATATTCGTCTGCCCGAGGACTTCCAGCACGATTCTCAACGTTTCATTGGCGCGAGTCAGGACCGAGGAGAAGGCCCGGTCAAAGGCAAACCCACGGAGCTTTTCACCGGCCTGTTTGGCTTCCTCGATCCCCTTTTCGGAGAGAGGCACGTCTACCCAGCCGGTAAAACGGTTCTCCAAGTTCCACTGCGATTCACCATGACGAAGTAAGACTAATCGAGCCATCGCCCATCCTTTGTCAACCACGTGAACATCCGATCAGGGGCCAAAGCATACTGAATTGCCGTGCCAAGTCAAGTCTGTGACAGCCGGACTGCTTGCTTGGCCGGTCGGCCGGGTGATTTATCCAGATCGGGGGGACCTTCTTGAATCATCTTCATCAATGTCGCCAGGAAAATAATGTAGAAAAACACGCCGACCCAGATGACGTAGGGCTGTACCCCGCCCGATTCTTTCAATGCGGTTTCTTGGGCGGCACGATCCATCCGATCGGCTTTCTTGATTTCACCGACGTGCTCCCGGCAATGCCAATAATACAGATAGTTTGCGGTCGCTCCCGCCATGATGCTCCAGACAATGCCGGCGGAAAAATCTCCCGTGAGATAGGTCGAAATCATCGGGCCGACCGCATAGACGAAAGCGTGCAGGTACATCTTCCGGTACAGAAACCACAGGAAGGAAATGTAGAGGAACGCCGGCCAGTTCCACGAGAGAGCGAACTTCGGCCGGCCGTGCGATGAAAATTTCTTAAATACGGTCAGGTAGTGGTCGGCGTTGGGGCCGATGAATTGGCGCCACAACGTCTCGTCGTCCTGAATCGGCCGAGCGGTGGGAGCCTCAGGGATGGCCTCGGCGACAGGTTTAGCTTCAGCCAGTTTGGTTCCGCACTGATGACAGAACTGAGCCTCGTCGGGGTTCTGTTGATTGCACTGTCTGCACACCATCATGGCGACGCAGCTTACCACACTCGGAACGAAAGGATACGTCCTATCGCTGATGGCGGATCAGCGGAACCATGAGCAAGTCTTGCCTGAGGGCAGTTTCCCCCGCTGCTCCGCTTATTGCTCTTCCCACTGCCCCTGTGCTAGCTTTCCTTTATTTCTAAAGGGATACGCGGTCATGCCGAGCCAAAACCTGAGAGACGATGCCGACAAATATCTCATGCAGACCTATAATCGCCAGCCGATCACGATCGTACGTGGCCGTGGTGCAAAGATCTACGATCTGGAGGGGCGAGAGTACATCGATTTTGTCGGTGGGATCGCCGTCAATGTGTTGGGACATGGTCATCCTGACCTGGTTCAGGCCATCCAACGCCAAGCCGTGCAACTGATCCACACCTCGAACCTCTACTACACCGAACCTCAAGTCCAACTCGCGAAAATGTTGATAGACCATTCGTTTGCCGACCGTGTGTTCTTCTGTAACAGCGGGGCGGAGGCCAACGAGGCGGCGCTCAAACTGGCGAGGCAGTATGGGCATCAGCGGCATGGGCCCGACCGCTTTGAGGTCATCACGATGAAGAATTCATTCCATGGCCGTACGCTGGCCACGCTCACCGCCACGGGACAGGAGAAGGTTCAGAAGGGGTTCGAACCGCTCATGCCAGGATTTGCTTATGCACCGTTCAATGATTTCGGCGCGATCGAGTCCATGGTTAGTGAGAAGACCGCTGCGATCATGCTGGAACCGATTCAGGCGGAAGGCGGCGTGTATGTGGCCGACCGGGATTACCTGAGAAAGCTGCGTGACCTCTGTACCCAACAGGACATCTTGCTCATCTTTGATGAAATTCAAACAGGTATGGGGAGAACCGGCACCTTCTTCGCCCATGAACAACTCGGCGTGATACCCGATATCATGACCCTTGCAAAAGGTCTCGCCGGTGGAGTGCCGATCGGAGCCTGTCTGGCAAAAGAACCGGTGGCCGCAGCATTTACTCCCGGCTCTCATGCATCGACGTTCGGCGGGAACCCCTTAGCCTGTGCCGCGGCGCTGGCCGTTTGCCGGGTCCTGCTTGAAGGCAACGTACTGGACCAAGCGCGACGCATGGGCGAGTACCTGGCAAAAGGGTTGGCCGACTGCAAAGACCGCCATCGAATCGTGAAGGATGTGCGAGGTCTTGGTCTCTTGCAAGGCATGGAGTTGGAAACCGACGCGCGAGCAGTGGTGGCCGATGCGCTTGCCCGCGGTATGCTGATCAATGCCGCAACCGAGCGGGTGCTGCGCTTTGTGCCGCCCTTGGTGATCACACAGCCCGAGGTGGATAAGCTCGTCGACCTCCTCGACATACTGTTCAACCAACGCAGGACGGCGGGAAAAGAGTCACATCACTGATGCCCGTGCCGGCCCGACAAACAATCAAGGGCGGTCGCTATGCCAAGGATCTGCTCGACGTCGCAACGATGCCGCGACAGCAAGTCCTCGACTTGCTGCGTTTGGCGACGTCTCTGAAGAAGAAGCAGTGCCAGGGCACTCCGCATCGGTTGCTGCACGGGAAGACCTTAGGACTGCTGTTTCAAAAGCCGTCGACAAGGACCCGCGTGTCATTCGAGGCCGGAATGAACCAACTCGGTGGCCATGCACTGGTCCTTCCCATGAGCGACATCCAACTCTCTCGCGGGGAGACGGTCTCGGACACGGCACGTGTGCTCTCCCGTTACCTGGACGGGATCGTGATCCGAACCTATGACCATGCGATCGTCGAAGAATGGGCGGCAGAAGCGACAATGCCGGTGATCAACGGGCTGACCGACCATAGCCACCCTTGTCAGGCCCTGTCCGATCTGATGACGATTCAGGAGATCAAAGGCCGACTCACAGGACTCAGCCTTGCGTACATCGGCGATGGAAACAACGTGGCCAACTCGCTCATCGAAGCGGGAACGAAAGTGGGCCTGCGCGTCGTGATCGGGTGTCCGTCCGGCTATCAGCCGGATCAGCGGGTGATCGACCGTGCCCGAATAGAAGGACAAGCCACCGGCGCCTCCATCGAGGTATTTGAGAATCCCCTGGTCGCCGTGAAAGAGGCGGATGTGGTGTATACCGACGTGTGGATCAGTATGGGACGCGAGCGGGAGCAGGCGCGACGATTACGAACGCTCGCTCCCTACCAGCTGAACAAACGGCTGCTGCAACGAGCGAAACCCGACGCGATCGTCATGCATTGTTTACCGGCGCATCGCGGAGAAGAGATTACGGCGGAGGTCCTGGACGGCACACAGTCCGTCATCATCGATCAAGCGGAAAATCGCCTCCACATGCAAAAGGCGATTCTGACCCAGTTGCTCAGCCGGAAGAATCATACCGGATAGGATCAGCCGTGAAACCACAACCGATCAAGAAAATCGTCCTGGCCTATTCCGGTGGATTGGATACATCCGTCATCCTCAAATGGCTGCAGGAAACCTATCGGGCAGAGATCATCGCGTTTTGCGCCGACCTTGGCCAGGGGGAAGATCTGAAGGCCGTCAAGACCAAGGCTCAAACGCTTGGCGTCAAGAAGGTCTATGTCGAGGATCTTCGCGAAACCTTCGTGAAGGACTATGTGTTCCCGATGTTGCGCGGGAATGCCTTGTATGAAGGCTGCTATCTCCTTGGGACGTCGATCGCCCGTCCGCTGATCGCTCGACGACAGGCTGAAATCGCGATCAAAGAGGGTGCCGAAGCGGTGTCGCACGGAGCCACGGGGAAGGGGAACGATCAGGTGCGTTTCGAGCTGACCTACATGGCGCTCGCACCTCACCTGAAGATCATTGCGCCTTGGCGGGAATGGACCATGCGTTCTCGGCGGGAGCTGATCGAGTATGCCGATCACCACCGGATTCCTGTGACCGCGACCAAAGCCAAGCCCTACAGCACGGACCCAAATCTGTTTCACATCAGCTACGAAGGGGGCATTCTTGAGGACCCGTGGGAATCGCCGCCGGATGAGATATTCCAGATGACCGTCTCACCAGAAAAGGCACCGGATAAACCCCAGGAAGTCGAGATCGAGTATCAGTCGGGCAACCCCGTCGCGGTCGACGGCAAGAAGCTGAGCCCCGCGGCCTTACTGGCCCATCTCAACAAGTTGGGCGGCGCGCACGGGGTCGGTCGGGTCGATCTGGTGGAAAACCGCTACGTCGGGATGAAGTCGCGCGGGGTGTATGAAACGCCGGGAGGAACGATTCTGCACGTGGCTCATCGCGGGCTCGAATCCTTGACGATGGACCGAGAAGTTCTCCACGTCCGCGACAGTCTGATCCCGCAGTTTGCAGGTCTGATTTACAACGGTTATTGGTTCAGCCCTGAGCGCGAGATGATGCAGACGGCGATCGATGCAGCACAGAAAGATGTCAGCGGCGTTGCAAGGGTCAAACTCTACAAGGGAAGCTGTACTCTGGCTGGACGCAAATCGAAACAGTCACTCTATCGCTTCGACATTGCCACGTTCGAGGAAGATGATGTGTATAACCAGAAGGATGCGGAAGGTTTCATCCGTTTGAACGCATTGCGACTGAAGATCCGCGCGCAGAGAAAGAAAGCCGCGTCCTGATGGTGAAGCGTAAGAATCATTCGAAGTCAGCACATGGCGGAGGGAAGGCCTGGGCCGGCCGGTTCCGAGAGCAGACCGATCCCTTCGTCGAAGCGTTTACCAAGTCGGTGACGA
>PHGD01000144.1 GCA_011090425.1 Nitrospira sp. LK70
GTCCTTGATGGTCGTGTGGTGCCAGGCCTTCTCACCCTTCTGAAACTCCCAATCGCCCCCCTCCCGCACGGCCGGACTCCTCTCCTGATCCTTCCGATCGCCATGAACACGATCAGTGGCCACCGTCATGAATAATCCCGGCTAGTACACCGCAGCCGGACTGCCGACCTGGTGATTGGGAGTCGTTATGTGGCCGGCGGGGGGACCGAAAATTGGAACGTAAGTCGTCGCTTCGTCTCTCGCTGCGGGAATGCCTACGTCAGCCTCTTCTTGGGTTCGACCATCCATGACTGGACGGGAGGATTCCGCTGCTATCGCCGTGAGCTCTTGGCGCGGATGGACCTTGCCACCGTCCGGGCGAAAGGGTACATCTTTCAAGTCGAATTGGCCGGGCGGGCACTGCAGCTGGGTGCGGATGTGAAAGAATTACCCATCCGTTTTTGCGATCGCATTGAAGGCCGAAGCAAGCTCGGCTGGCAGTCCATCGTCGAAGCCATTGACGGAAGTACCCAAAATGTATCTTCGGGGTTCACCTGGCCGATAAGGCTTTTCTCTACCGCTTTTCTCCGAGCGACGTCTCGTCGTATCAACTCGTCGTATCAAATAGAACGTCGTGCCGCTCGCGCTCGTTCACCGCGGTCGTTCACACAGCGACTCATGATCCACACAACACCTTGTGAATGAGGGAAACCTCCGGATCGGGAGGATCGAGTTTGGTCAAGTCGATGATGAGTTCGTCCTTCGCATTGGCCAAAATTCCGTCCAGCAGGCTGCTCTTCACCGGAATCACGGCCTCGGAAGGCTGAAAGAGCAGATCGAATCCCTTCGCCGCAGTCGGCCGCATAGGGTAACGCCGATCATAGATCATCCCATAAGCTGGAATGCCGTAAAGGATCCGCCAGTTTCCCAGAAGGATATGCAGTTCCGTTCCCTGAACATAGAGGCCGCCCGTCGTGATGATTCGCCTCGTCAATGTTTGCGGTTGACTCAAGTAGAAGGTGACACGTTCGTTATACTTTGCCTCCGCTAGCGCCTCCGATATCCGTGCAGACAAGATCGCCAGTTCCTCATCGGTGAAGGCTGCAACGAGCTCAGCCTCGCCACGGATCCACCGTTGCATTGCAATCCGATGTTCTCGCACCTTCAGGCCTGACAGAATCTCGCGTACCTGTCCCGGCTCTATCGTGATGGGATGGGCATGATGACTTGGAGGCCATTCCGCCAGAACACCGGCGTCTTCTTCCAGTCGCACGTAATTGACCGGGTCCTCATAGACAATCCGTGACGGGACTTGAGGAATGGCACAACCGACCAGTAGGAAGGCTGAGGTCAAGGCTAAGATCAGACAACGGCAGTTCAACGGCATTTTTGACCTTCTGCCTCAGCCTCCAGCTTTGCTGATCGTCACGGTCATCTCCGCACGCTCCAGGGGATTGTCCCGGCCGTCGCGCTTCAAATTGACAATCTGGTCGGCAACCTCCATTCCGGTGACCACCTCCCCGAAGACCGTATATTGCCAGTCGAGGAAATTGGCGTCTGCAACGCAAATAAAGAACTGTGACCCCGCGCTATCCGGATCGTTCGCGCGAGCCATGGAAACAATGCCTCGCCTGTGCGGCGTACTGTTGAACTCCGCCTTCACCTTATAACCAGGTCCGCCCATTCCGTGGGATGAGCGATCGGAACTCTTACTGTTGGGATCTCCTCCCTGAATCATGAAACCGGGGATGACGCGATGAAACGTCGTCCCATCATAAAAACCCTCTTGGCAAAGCTTGACGAAGTTGTTGACGTGGTCGGGCGCCACGTCCGGGAAAAATTTCAGCACGATTTCTCCCATCGCTTTCCCCTTGCTCGTCACGGCTATTGTTGCCCGTGTCTGCCCGTCTACATCAGCCATTACAGGTATCCTTTCTGCGGTTATCGAAAGAGAAACGGCGGTGGTGCCATCTCCGCTTCCAATCCTTGATTAACGGCCACCCACGACAAACCGTCATCGCTGCGAAAGACCCCTGAGCTGGTCCCCGCATAGAGTCCTTTCTCACCAGATCCGATCAACACTTGAATTGCAAGGTTGGTCAGCCCCTTATTAAGGGGAATCCATCTCGTTCCCTTATCCACGGTCTTAAAAATCCCGTTCCCGGTCGCGACAACCAATCCTTGGTCTCTGAGCACAATGCCTCGGATAGAATCGTTAGGCAGCGCTCGGCTGATCGAACGCCATGTCAGTCCGCCGTCGACACTACGAAAGACCCCGCCGTCGAACGTGCCTGCAAAAATACTCTGGTCCTGATCAATCGCCAAAACACGAATGAAATTTTCGATCATCCCCTCGTGATCCTTCAACCCATGCTGCATGCGCACCCAACCGGTTGAGCGAGGGCTGAACCGAACGATGCCCTTTCCGGATGTCCCGGCGAATAATGTTCCGTCCACAGCGCGAACCAGCGCATGGACAAGAATATCGTCCAGCCCTGTCGTCACAGACGTCCAATGATCTTCGGAGGCGTTCAGACGATACACGCCATCTCCGGTTCCGGCGAATAGTTCACAGTCCTCTACCAGCAAGGCCTTGATCTCCAGTCGTTTGAGCCCAGCATTGACCGGCTGCCAGGTAACCCCTTCATCTCGCGAACGAAACACTCCGCCACGAAATGTACCGGCGTAAATTGCACCATCTTTCGTAGAGGCCAAACTCAAAATAAACGGATCAGTGACGCCCTCTCCCACCCGAATCCATGTTGTTCCTCGGTCCAGGGTTCGGAAAATTCCGTGCCCGAATGATCCGGCATAGATAACACCGTTTCCGGCGATCACTAAGGCCTGTACGCTGGCCGCGGATTGTTCCGGTCGTTCGGAGATCATCAACGGCGACGGCATCCGCCGCTGATCGAAGGATTGGAGAGTTTCCCCACCGGCTGAACCGAGAAGACCACTCCACATTAGTAGACCCGACATGACGGCTCGTATCTGCTGAGTCTTTACGGCCTCGTGTCTCATCGTACCCTCGTTCCGGCTGTGTTGATCGGCAAATCAGGATCAATCGGCAAATCGACCCCCTTCGGATCCTGGCTTCGCCCGAACAGCCGGGCGCCCACAATCCCAATCTCATACAGCCCCATTAAGGGAACCGCCATTAAGAGCATGGTCAGGAGCGTTGCGTCGGGAGTCACGATAGCGGAGATAATGAGACACAACAACACGGCATGTTTACGGTACCGCGCAAACGTGGCTGCCGATGCCGCTCCAATCACAGCCACGAGACTCATGACCAAGGGCAGCTCAAAAGCACAACCGAAAATAAGCAGGAATTTCACGTTAAAATCAATGTAGGTGCCGACGCTCAACTGCGGGGTAATATCACGATCAAGTCCGAAACTGACGAACAGGTCGATCACCAGCGGCAAAATCACCAGATTGCAAAAAACCAGCCCTAAGGCAAACAGCCCCCCTGCCACCACAAATAGCGGGATCGCCCACCGCTGTTCTTTCGGCAACAGGGCGGGCTCGATGAACTTCCAACATTGATAAAAAATGACCGGCAAGCTGAGAATGAGGGCTGCCAACAATGACACCTTGATCGAAGCGAACAGCGCCTCAGTGGGGCCATAAAACGCAAGTTGATTGGGAAAGGGGCGGTTGAGCCACGCGACCATTTCAGTGGAAAAAGAAAAGGTCAGCACCAACGAACCCAAGACCGTCACACCAATGATGATCAGTCGTCGCTTGACGGCTTGGATGTGTGAGGCAAGCGGATGGATGGCCTGTTCCATATCGACAGATTCAGCCGCATGCAGAGTCGATGGCCGATCAGCCTGTTAACGCGCCGGCTCGAGCCTTTGCTCGCGGTAGAGGCGAATCAGTTCTGCAAGCTTGTCTTTCTTCGCCAATTTTTCCTTTTGCATCCGTTTTTTCTCGATCTCCTCGGTCGGGGTCAGGACATGGCGCTTCTGCAGCTCGTTGAGTTCAAGGTCCAGACGATGGTGAGACGCTTCGAGTTCCCGGAACTCCGTGTTGGAGTGGCGAAGCTGTTCGACAATCGCGTCTTCCGTCAACATAACGACACCTCCTCGTTCAAGTGGGTTTGTCGAAGCTGGTTCACCTCCTGAGGCAACGCTCTTATCCCGCTGCGGATCGCGCAATATCACGAGCGGGTTCATTTCCATCAGCACGGCGTCTTCGGTGGGATTCGTATAGTAATGAGGGCGATTACTGATCTGCACAAAACCTAGACGTGTATAGAGAGCGCGCGCAGGCTCGTTTGAGGCTCTCACTTCGAGGACCGCCCGAGTCGTCGCTTGTCCTAATCCCCGACGGAGGGCTTCGGTGACAAGTGCTCTTCCAACCCCCCTCTTCCGCATCGACTCTCGCACCGCCAAATTCATCAATCGCAGCTCTTCAAAGACGATCCAGAAGCAATGATACCCGATAATCGTGGGTTCTACCTTTGTTGCCGACTCCTGGTGGTGCCTCGCGACGAGAAAGTGCGCAAATTGATTGCTCGTTAACTCGGCTTCCAGCATTTTGCGCGTCCAAGGGGCCGAGAAGCAAGCCTCTTCCAAAGCAAGGATGTCCGGTAACATCTCCGGAGTGGCTGGGATGATCCTGAACGCAGACAGAGCCTCGCTGTTCATAGTGCTTTCATGTTCTACCGGCGACGAGCTCGACCCATTCGCTCGGCGATTTTTGTTTCAACCCGTTTCTGGCGTCGCGCAACCGGCGAGACGCCTCCCGACCGGTCGTACTGGATTTCCGCTTCGGCCCGCTGAACATACAGCGGCGCAATCACTTCGCCGGCGATCTCGCCTCGACGAAGCTGCTCCATGCCGATACGAGCGACCTGGCTGGCGGAAGGTCTGAAGGCTCGATCGGGCCCTGCCGCGACGGTGACAGACGGCGGCAACACCGCTTGGATATCCTGCCCCATCGACGACCATCCGGACCCAAATACCATCGTGTGTTCGGTGAGACTCCGTGCCAACGCGCTTGGGGTTCCCACTTGTTCGCTCAGGATGCGATTCAATCGCTGGCTCCCCACCCAACGAAAAATCGCCCAGTACAGTTCTCCACGACGACTGACCAACATCGGACAGACGGGAACGGGTGCTGCTTCTAGACTCCCCGCCATTGCTTCCAGCGTCGGCACCAGCGTGAGGGGGAGACCAGCGGCGCCCCGAAGTCCGAGGCATGTGGCAAGACCCACTCTGATACCGGTAAACGAGCCCGGCCCGATCGAACAGGCAAGACCAGCCAGATCACTGAGCTGCAAACCAGATTGAAACAACAGTCGATCGATAGTGGGCAAGAGGAGAGACCCTTGAGCGCCACCGGCCTCCTGCTCATGCATCGCCAGAACGAGGTCGTCTTCGAGAATCGCGACGCTCTGCCACGTCGTGGCCGTTTCAACCGCAAGGATTTTCATCGACGGTTATGAGGCCTGACCTAAGTCTTCTGCACGTATGGCTTGATTATGATGCATCTCGTGGAAGGTGACTTGTAGTGAGCCTTGCCCGCGCCCATCTTCCAGAGAAATCTTGAAGGGGCGGAATAGCCGAACATCCTGGTCACCCATGTCCTCTTCCGGAATGCTTCCCACCTCGTCGAGCGGTCTAAAATCGTCATACTGAATCGTCGCCTCGACCTCCCCACTCGACCCAAACCAATCTTCTTGTACCACCAGCAATCGGCGGTCAAACCATAGGCGTCGGATTGGAGGACGTGATGGGCTCGCTCCCTCGGTTGTCGGCGCATAGACGTCGAGGCGATATCGGCCTTTCTCTTCCACGACCGTCACCATTTCATCCTTGGCAATGGAGTTTATCCCCACCACGCCACCCACCGCCCATACACTCAACTGAGAGAATCGAGCCAGCTTCCCACCAGCTTTTATGTCGGACTGGTGACCGGCATAGGTTTTCCCCTCGAGAGGCAAGCGGAGCTTGTACAGATCATCAGCTTGAACGAAGTCGAACAACTCGTTCCCGAAAGGAGTAAACCCTCTCAGCCTCAACGCGTTCGGCCGACGGTAGTAGACCGCGCCTTCGAGGCGAGAGGCAATCGGCAAGAACCCACCACGCACTTTCGCGCTGAACAGCCCCTTCAAAGAATGGACCGCTGCCTCTCGCTGGCGCAACAGCTCGGTCAGTTCTTCGGCGGTCATCTGCTTGAGCGGCGGCGCTTCATGCTTCGGCACGAACAGGGCGCACGCGGTGAAAAGGAGCCAGAACGCTGTTAGGAATGTAAGGGGATAAGCGCGTCTCATCATCCTATTCTCCACTATCCCCCTTCCCCCCCTCACGCCAACACCGCATCCAATGCCTCCCGCAGTTCCTGAATACCGATCAGCTCCATACCGTCGATGGGATCGAGCTTCGTCAGATTTCGTTCAGGCAGAATGCACCGCTTGAATCCCATCTTGGCGGACTCGCGAATACGCAATTCAGCCTGACTGACGGCACGTACCTCGCCTCCCAGGCCTACTTCTCCCAACAACAACGTCCCTGGCTCGACAGGCACCTCCCGTAAACTCGATGTAACAGCTGCGATGATCCCCAAGTCAATGGCCGGTTCGTCAATGTGCATGCCTCCAACGACATTCACATACACATCCTGGCCGGAAAGATGCACCCCAAGCCGTTTCTCCATCACAGCGAGCAGAAGCGAGACTCTATTGACCTCCACCCCATTCGCCATTCGTTTGGGCATCGCATAGGTGGTTGAGGAAACCAGCGCTTGCAGTTCAACCAGTATCGGTCTCGTACCTTCGAGACTCGACACAACCACAGATCCGGTACTCCGCTCAGGACGTTCCGCCAGAAACAACTCTGATGGGTTATTCACCTCCTCGAGCCCCGCCTCCTTCATTTCGAACACACCGATTTCGTTCGTCGATCCAAAACGATTCTTCACGGCACGGAGAATCCGATAGCTGTGCCCTTTATCGCCCTCAAAGTAGAGGACCGTATCGACGATATGTTCCAGCAGCCGCGGCCCGGCAATGGCCCCTTCTTTGGTCACATGCCCGATGATAAAGACCGGGACACCGGCTCGTTTCGCAAACCACATCAACTGCCCTGCGACTTCCTGAACTTGACTAATGCTGCCGGGAGCGGAGGTCATTTGTTCCGTATACACCGTCTGAATCGAATCGATCACCACCGCAGCCGGCCCGATTTCCTGGACGGCTTTCAGAATTTGTTCGAGAGAGGTTTCGGCCAGGATCAACAGATGTGGATGCTCAATGCCGAGTCGCTGCCCACGCATCTTGATCTGCCGAGGCGACTCTTCCCCGGAGACGTAGAGAACCGGCGCCTCCTTGGTCGCCAACCGTGGTAGGGCTTGCAAGAGTAACGTTGTCTTCCCGATCCCAGGATCGCCCCCGATGAGAATGACCCCGCCGGGAATCACCCCACCGCCCAAGACACGATCGAATTCACCGATACGGGTGAGGTGGCGATCCTCTCCCACTACTTCAATTTCGCCAATGGGCGTGGCCTTGGGCTGAGTTGTCTTTATGGCAGCAGGTCGTCCTTTTCCGGTCGCCGCTTGCCGCTCCTCTTTCATCGTATTCCAGCCGCCGCAGTCAGGACAGCGGCCGAGCCACCGTGGGGCCTGATGGCCACAGGCTTGGCAAGAAAAGACGGTCTTGGATTTCAAAAATGACCTCGTAGAGGAGGAGGATACCAGGTCCCTATCTTAATGAATCCACAAAGGAAATAAAAGTTGGAAAGCCTGGACTATGCAGTGATCGAACTACCCGAGACGTCTCCTGTGTCGGCCACTGATTAATAGTCGCCCACAAACTTTGACCTTGACGAACCGTCGCGGTTTACCTTATTGTGAAATTTGTTGACAAACTAACTGCACTTTAACGACACTTCCATGAAACTCTCGAAGAAAAGTGAGTATGGGCTCCGAGCGCTGCTTGAGCTCACGCTGGATCACGGAAACCGGACTCTGCAACGTCACGACATTGCCACTCGCCAGCACATCCCTATTGAATTCTTGGAA
>PHGD01000040.1 GCA_011090425.1 Nitrospira sp. LK70
TCACGGACTTCTGCCGAGCCTCCATGAAAACTATGCCGAACTCATTAAACGTATCGATCTCGACGGGGAATCGCCGGCACAGGTTGCGAAGGAGCTCAAGATCTCGCGGAACAATCTGACGGTTCGCTTGCACAGAGCTCGTCAGTCCTTACGGGCTTCCTTGGAGGACGCTTGCGGCGTGTGCAGTAGACATGGCTGTTTGAATTGCACCTGCGGCTGATTGTCCCGCCTGTTTCTGCCTTATTGCTGATCGTTTTCATTGTTCCGAGCAGCCCTCTGTAATAATGGGCGGCCTGGTCCGTCTGTAGGGGTGACGGCGACATTGAGCAAGCAGACCGGATAAGATGAAAGGAGATGGACCATGGCCGATCGATCGACAGGCGGCTGTTGCGGGAGTCACCAACTGGGAGAGAACGATATGAGCGAGCACATACTAATGCCTCACACTCCATCGCGCGCCGGATCGGACATCGACCCGGTGTGCGGGATGACGGTGAACCCAACTACTGCCGCAGGGCATTACGACTATCAAGGCAAGACGTACCATTTTTGCGCGGTATCCTGTCTCGCTACATTCAAAGCCGACCCAGAACGGTTCGTGAAGCCGGCGCCGGCCGATCTTATTTCACTGAGCAAGAAAAAGCCGCTGCCGATGATGCAGCAGGTCAGACAGGGTGAGATCGACCCTGTCTGTGGCATGACGGTGCAACCGGCGACGGCGGCTGGTTCCTACGACTACCGGGGGAAGAAATACTATTTCTGTGCCACCAGGTGTCTCGAAAAGTTCCGAGCTGATCCCGAATATTACCTTAGTCCGCCGGAACGGCGTGTTCCGAAACCAGCACCGATCTCAGCCAGCGAAACCGTCAAGTATGTTTGCCCGATGGACCCTGAGGTGCTCGAAAACAAACCCGGGGCTTGTCCTGTGTGTGGTATGGCATTGGAGCCGGCCGATGTCACCGCTCCTGATACCCGCACCGAATATACCTGTCCGATGCACCCGGAGATCGTGCAAGCCCAGCCTGGAAATTGTCCGATGTGCGGGATGGCGTTAGAGCCCCGCACAGTGACCGCGGAGGAAGTGAATCCCGAACTGGTGGATATGACTAGGCGGTTCTGGCAGAGCGTGGTCCTCGGTTCGCCCATTCTTGCCCTGATGATTTCCGAGATGTTGCCGAGCCAACCGTTGCAACACCTCTTCTCCGGACGGACATTGATCTGGTTTCAGTTCCTGCTGGCCACGCCCGTTGTGCTCTGGATCGGTCAGCCGCTGTTCGAGCGGGCCTGGGCTTCGGTTGTCAACCGTCATCTGAACATGTTTACCTTAATCGGTCTAGGCACCGGTGCAGCCTATCTCTACAGTGTTGCCGCCACGCTCGTGCCCGGATTGTTCCCCGACTCGTTTCGGGTCCATGGCGGCGAGCTGGCCGTCTACTTTGAGCCGGCGGTAGCCATCATTGCCCTGGTCTTATTAGGGCAAGTCTTGGAGCTGCGGGCACGTAGCAGAACCAGTAGTGCGTTGAAAGCGCTGTTGGGGCTGGCGCCGAAAACCGCTTGCGTCGTCCGACCGGATGGTCATGAAGAAGATATTCCACTGGAACAGGTCCAGGTGGGCGACCAATTGCGTGTCAGACCTGGTGAAAAGATTCCTGTGGATGGTGTGGTCCTGAACGGCGCAAGCGCCGTCGATGAATCGATGGTGACCGGCGAGTCGATCCCGGTAGAGAAGCAGCCGGGCCACAAAGTGGTGGGGGCGACCGTCAACGGCACCGGGAGCTTTGTCATGCGTGCGGAGCGTGTCGGTCGCGAGACCTTGCTCTCGCAGATTGTGCGCATGGTCAGTGAGGCGCAGCGCACCAGGGCGCCGATTCAGCGGTTGGCTGATGTCGTGGCCGCCTATTTCGTGCCGATTGTGATTTTGGTCGCAGCCATTACTTTTGTAATCTGGGCTCTCTATGGCCCAGAACCACGTATGGCCTATGCCCTGCTCAACGCCGTCGCCGTATTGATCATCGCCTGCCCCTGTGCCTTGGGACTCGCGACACCGATGTCGATCATGGTCGGGACCGGACGCGGCGCGACAGCAGGGGTGCTGATCCGCAATGCCGAAGCGCTCGAGACCTTGGCCAAGGTCGATGTTCTGGTCGTGGATAAGACGGGCACGTTGACGGAGGGTAAGCCGCGTTTAATCACAGTGGCCCCTTTGCCGGACTTCAGTGAGACGGAACTGCTCAGACTTACCGCCGGCCTGGAACAGAACAGTGAGCATCCGTTGGCGTCGGCCATTGTGTCGGGTGTCAAGGAGAAGGGAATCATTCCGCCGAAGGCGCAGGACTTTCGTTCCCTCACAGGGAAGGGAATCACCGGCATGATCGAGGGTCGTTCAGTGGTCGTTGGTACTGTGCTGCTTCTTAACGAGTTGGGTATCGAGACGAAACCGCTGCTGGCCCAAGCCGAACCTCTGAGGCAGGAGGGTCAGACTGTCATGTTCGTCGGGATCGATGGCAAGGCGGCTGGATTGCTGGGAGTGGCTGATCCGGTCAAGTCCACCACGCCGGAGGCCATCGACTTGTTGCACCGTGAGGGCCTGCGCCTCGTGATGTTGACCGGAGACAACAGGACGACAGCCGAGTCTGTGGCTCGCCGGCTCCAAATCGACGAAGTTCAGGCCGATGTCTTACCCGAGCAAAAGGCGGCGGTCATCAAGCGGCTGCAATCAGAAGGACATGTCGTGGCCATGGCGGGAGACGGCATCAACGATGCTCCGGCTTTAGCGCAGGCGCAGGTGGGGATTGCGATGGGGACGGGGACAGATGTGGCGATGGAAAGTGCCGGCGTCACACTCGTGAAGGGCGATCTTCGAGCCATCGCACGTGCGCGGCGGCTGAGTCACGCCACGATGCGAAACATCCGGCAGAATCTGTTCTTTGCCTTTGTCTACAACACCCTGGGTGTGCCTATCGCTGCCGGCATCCTCTACCCGTTCGTCGGAGTTCTCTTGAGCCCCATGATCGCCAGCGCCGCCATGACGTTCAGTTCCGTGTCGGTCATCGCGAACGCACTTCGGTTGCGGAAGATGGCCCTGTAATGTTTCGTGCAAGTACCGACGGATGAGAACTACCGTTGACGAGTAAGTTCACGGAAGGATAGACTTACCCCATGCGATTAAGTTCGTATCACTCTCGATCGTTTCTCGCCGCGACCATTGCGGTGTTCCTGTTGACGTTCAGTTTCAACGCCTACGCCTGTCTCTTGCCGCTGTCAGGGACCACCGATGCGTCAATGGCAAACGGCTGTTCAACTCCTGTCGAACAACCTAGTCGGCAATTATGTGACGCCTTCAAGATCTTGGGAGTCGAATCCCAGGCTCAGTCGTCATCGTTACTCGTGGACCATCATTGGTCGGCAGACCAGGTGTTATTTGGGCTTCCAACGATAATTCCTCTACTGGTACGGATTTCCATCCCGTATCACTCTCTCGAGTCGAGTTCTCCTCCGCATCAGTCTCTGGCAAGCACCGTGCTTCGTATCTGATCTCTCCGGCTCTTCCCTATACCGTTTCATCATCGTGTGATCTGCCCGGCGCTGAACCTCGGCTCATCCCGCCGCTGCTTTCGTAGCAAGACAGGATTCGAGCCCGCAATAGTTGTGGGCAGGACAGCTCTTGAGGAGGACCCTTCCATGACTCGTTCAATTCAAATTTTGCTCCTGGCGATAACAGTCTTGATCATGACCTTCGCGATGGATGGACGCCATGTCGTCCATGCCGTCGATCAGACAACACAATCGTCCATGGCATTACCGGATTTGATCCAGGAAGTCTTGGTCAGAAATCCGGAACTTGTGGCGGCACGCAAGCAATGGGAGGCTGCCACGAATCGAATTGCCCAGGCTCGGTCGCTGGATGACCCCACCCTGTCCGTCCAGTTGTGGAATTTCCCGCAGAACTTCAATGTCATGCAGACGCAGAACAGTATCTTTAGTCTCTCGCAGAATCTCCCATTCCCGGGCAAGCTGGCCCTGAAAAGCGAAATCGCGAGTCGGTCGGCCGAGATGACCGAGCAGGTGTTGCGCGCGAAGGAACGAGAATTGGTCGCCCGTCTCAAGCAGGTCTACTACAATCTGTTTCTTGCGCACAAGGCGATCCAGATTCATCATGAACAGGCTGAATTGCTCAGGCAGTTCATCGAGATTGCGAACGCGAAGTTCCGGGCTGGGAGAGGATCGCAGGCTGATGTGCTCAAGGCCCAGGTCGAGCTGTCCGTGTTGCATCAGCAACTTCCCGTCCTGGAACAGAGTCGAGAGACCGCTGCAGCGCTGCTGAATACGATTCTGGACCGAGACCCTCGATCACCATTCGGTATTCCTCAGGAGCCGCCGCTGATACCGCTCCACAGCACCCTCACCGATCTGCACCGTCTTGCGCTGAATGCCAGACCGGAGTTGAAAGCGGCAGAACTGGCGGTCCGACAGGGTGAGCAGTCTCGCGCGCTCGCACAGCGTCAGTACTATCCGGACTTCAACGTGATGTTTCAACGTTTCCAAAACTTTCAGACCAACGATGGCTTCGGCGCCTATGTGGCGATGACCGTCCCCTTCGCGTTTTGGACCAAACCGAAGTATGACGCCGGCGTGCAAGAAGCCGCCGCATCGGTCGCAGCCTCGCGGGCACAACAGCACCAGCTGGAAAACCTGACTCGTTTTCAGGTCAACGACCTCTTGGCCAAGGTACGCGCGAGTGAGCAGGTGGCCAGGTTGTATCACACCACGATCCTGCCTCAGGCCGTACAGAACCTTGAAGCGGCGCGAGCGGGATATCGTGCGGGAACGGGAGGGTTCCTGGATCTTATCGATACCCAGCGGGCCTGGCGAGGGTATCAAGAGGAATACTATCGAGCGATGGTCGAGCGGGAGCGTCGTCTCGCAGAACTCGAACAGGTAATCGGAACTGACCTGAGTGGGAGCAGCTAACCTTGATCCGAAAATACTTCGAGAGCGTTGAGACGAAATCCTCGCGGGTGGCGTGGCGAACGGGGCGCCCCACCGAGCGTAACGGAAGGGCCCCACTGGGGGATGGGTGGAGTGAGCACGGTGGGGCTGTTCGCCGCGCCAGGACCCGCCGAGCGGACAATTGGGGCTGAAATTATTTTCGGATTGGGGCTAAGAGAGGAGGAACGGCCATGAGTCAGGACCTGCGCAGAAAAGGTCTCGTTGCCGGTGTCGCGGCAGCCGGCCTGTTCGTCGGAGTCATCGCCGGGTTCTTCGCCGCGCATCGAGTGATGAGCGACATGTCGAAGACGAAGAGCAGTGAGGGGGTGAAGGTCCATGAGATTGAAGGCATGCAAGGGATGGCGGGCATGGGCAACATGAAAGGGATGTCGATGGACGGCGTCAAATCCATGAGAGACATGGAACCAATGCCGGGCGGGTCAGACGTTTCATCCGGGGCTGTGGATGTTCCGGCTGTGATGAGACAGTTGATCGGCGTCCGCGTCGCCACGGCTGCCCTTGCAACGTTGGATGAAGAGATTCGTACGGTCGGTACGGTCGGCTATAACGAACGGAGCTTCGCGCAAGTCACGCTGAAAATATCCGGGTGGGTTAGAAAGGTCTTCGTCGATTCGATCGGTCGACCGGTTCGAAAGGGTGAACCACTCTTCACTATCTACTCGCCTGATCTCTTGACCACGCAAGATGAATATCTTCTTGCCGTGAAGACGCGGGCGCAACTGGCTGAGAGCCCGCTCGACGAAGTAAAAACCAACGCCGATGGACTTGTGACGAGTGCGCGGGAACGTTTGCGGCTCTGGGATGTGACCGATGGGCAGATCGCGGCTCTTGAGCGTCGAGGCCAGGCCGACCCGGTGCTCACGGTCTACGCGCCGTCCTCAGGGATCGTGATGAAACGGGAGGCTTTGCCGGGAAAATATGTGGAGCCAGGCACGATTCTGTACGAGATCGCAGATCTTTGCATGGTCTGGATCTCCGCCGATATTTATGAATCAGAAGTGGCTGCCACGAAAGTCGGTCTGCCGGCAACGGTGACCTTTGCTGCCTATCCGGGAGAAACATTCAGCGGCAAGGTGGCTTATGTGTACCCGACGCTGAATACCGAAACCCGCACGGTTCGGGTGCGTCTGGAATTGCCGAATCCTGGGTTGAAATTGAAGCCTGGCATGTACGGGAACGTGACCTTGCAGACGAATGAAGTCAGGACCTTAGTGGTGCCAAAGGAAGCCGTGCTGAATACCGGGCTTCGCCAACTCGTGTTCATGGATCGGGGGCAAGGCCGTTATGAGCCTGCTTCAGTCAAGCTTGGACGCCGGAGTCAGGATTCAGTGGAAGTCCTGGAAGGACTCAAAGAAGGAGATCGGATCGTCGCCTCGGCCAATTTCTTGTTGGATGCGGAGAGCAAATTGACGTCGGCTTCCAGCATGCAAGCCATGATGAGTCGGATCGGCATGGCGGACTGGCAGATGCGCGGCGCACACGAAGGCAAAATGAAAAAAAGTACAGATATGGAGAGCATGGAAGGCATGCCAACCATGAAATGATCGCGCGACTCATCGAAGGAAGTGCACGGAATCCGGTCCTCGTCATCCTCTGTGTGCTGCTGCTGGCAGGTTGGGGCCTGTGGGCCTTGTTTCAAGTCCCGTTGGATGCCATTCCGGACCTTTCGGACGTTCAGGTGATCGTCTACACCGAGTGGCAGGGGCGGAGCCCGACCCTTATTGAAGACCAGATTACCTACCCGGTCGTGACCTCTCTGCTCGCTGGACCTAAAGTCAAACGAGTCCGAGGTGTCTCGGAATACGGCGTCTCCTATGTCTATGTGATCTTTGAAGACCGAACCGATCTCTACTGGGCACGAAGCCGTGTCCTCGAATATCTCCAGAAGCTCACCGGCAAGTTGCCGCCAGGCGTGACGCCGACACTCGGACCTGATGCAACCGGAGTCGGGTGGGTCTATCAGTACGCATTGGTGGACGAGTCCGGAACACACGATCTGGCACAGCTCAGGAGCCTTCAGGACTGGTATCTGCGTTACCAACTAGAGAGTGTGCCCGGCGTGGCCGAAGTGTCCGCAGTTGGTGGCTTCGTCAAACAATACCAAATCGAAGTGGACCCCAACACGTTGGCCGCTTATCGGCTGCCGATTCAGAGGGTCATCGAAGCCGTCCGCAACAGCAACGCTGAGGTGAGCGGCCGCGTCTTGGAGATGGCCGGCACCGAGTACGTGATCCGAGGGCGAGGCTACCTGCGCTCGGTTGACGAGATTGAGCTGATTCCGGTCGGCACGGATGGACGAGGCACACCGATTCTGGTGCGAGACATCGGGCATGTCCAACTCGGGCCGGATCAGCGTCGAGGCATCGCCGAATTAGACGGCAAGGGCCAGATCGTCGGCGGGATCGTGATCATGCGGGTCGGAGAAAACGCTCTTACTGTAATCGAGCGGATCAAGGAGCGGCTGCAAGAAATCATCCCGACATTGCCTGCAGGGGTGCGCATAGTTCCCACCTACGATCGGTCCGATCTCATTCACCGCGCGATTGCCGTCCTCCGCGAAAAGCTGCTTGAAGAGAGTGTGATCGTCAGCCTGATCGCAGTGCTGTTCTTGTTTCACTTTCGAAGCGCTCTGGTTGCCATCCTGATCCTCCCGGTCGCAGTGTTGCTGGCCTTTATCCCGATGGCCTACTTGAAGATTACCTCCAACATCATGTCGCTGGGCGGGATCGCCATCGCCATCGGAGCCATGGTCGATGCCGCGATTGTGATGATAGAGAATGCTCATAAACGATTGGAGCAATCTTCCCCTGGGAAAGAGGCACGTCCTATGGGAAAGGAGCCTGCTCCTGCAGGCTCAGGGCGGGAGGGTGTGACGACGCCTGGGGCGGGTGGGTGTGAAAGTGACCGGGTTGAAATCATTATTGCCGCTGCGAAGGAAGTTGGGCAGCCCCTGTTCTTTTCACTGCTCGTCATCGCCGTGTCATTTCTGCCGATCTTTGCGCTCGAATCCCAGGAAGGGCGGCTGTTCACGCCCCTGGCCTATACCAAAACGTTTTCGATGCTCTTTGCCGCCGCGCTCTCTGTGACCTTGGCGCCTGTGTTGATGGTGTTGTTGATTCGTGGGAAAGTTCGTCGTGAAACCAAGAATCCGCTGAACCGGTGGCTGATCGCGCTGTATCGACCCATCCTCCTAGGAGCATTACGAGTGAGGTGGGTAACGCTGGGGCTAGCGGTTACAGCAGCAGCCATCACGGTGCCGGCGGTCTCTCGACTCGGCGCGGAATTCATGCCGCCGCTGAACGAGGGCACTATTCTCTACATGCCGACTACCGTGCCTGGTCTTTCGATTCCTGAAGCGACGAAGGCCTTGCAGGTCCAGGATCAGTTGCTCACGACCTTCCCCGAAGTAGAGCGGGTGTTCGGCAAAATGGGGAAGGCCCCGACCGCCACCGATCCCGCCTTCGTTGGCATGGCGGAGATCACCGTGACGCTCAAACCGGAGGCGCAATGGCAGCCAGGCATGACCTGGGACAAGTTGTTGGATGAGATGGATGCCAAACTGCGCATCCCTGGATTTCCGAACATCTGGTGGATGCCGATCCAGACTCGCACGGAGATGATCACGACCGGTGTCCGGAGCCCTGTCGGGATCAAGGTGCTGGGGCCGGATTTGAGGACAATTGAGCGAATCGGCCTAGAGATCGAACAGGCCTTGGCGGGCGTGCCCGGCACAAAAAGCGCATTCGCGGAACGGCTGAACGAAGGCTATTACCTAGATTTGATCGTCAATCGGCATGAGGCAGCCCGCTATGGCCTGACGGTGAGCGATGTGCAAACGGTGATTACCTCGGCCATCGGAGGAGAAACCGTGACAACCACCGTCGAGGGGCGGGAACGGTATCCGGTCAATGTTCGCTACAAGCGCGAGTTGCGCGACGATCCGGACCGGCTCAAACGAGTGCTGATTCCCACGCCGACGGGCGCGCAAATCCCTCTCGGCCAAATCGCAGAGATGGTGATGACGCAGGGGCCGCCCTCGATCGCGGATGAAGCAGGATCGCTGGCCGGTCTGGTGTCTGTGTCGGTCAGTGGCCGCGACTTGCGTGGCTATGTCCTGGACGCCCAGCAAGTCGTCCGCGAGAAGGTCACGATCCCCTCTGGGTACCGGCTGATATGGACCGGTCAATACGAGCATCTGGTGCGGGCGGAAGAACGGTTGAAGCTGGTGGTCCCTGCGATCCTCGCCGTGATTCTGTTGCTCCTCTATCTCAATTTCCGATCGCTCGCGAAATCGATGATCGTGCTCTTGTCCGTCCCCTTCGCCGTGATCGGAGCCATCTGGTATCTCCATTACCTAGGCTACAACCTCAGCGTGGCTGTGTGGGTAGGGATCATTGCGCTGGCCGGCGTCGCGGCAGAGACAGGCGTGGTCATGCTCGTCTATCTCGACGAAGCGTATGAGCGACGGGTGCGTGAAGGTCGCATGGCCACGGCACAGGACCTCCGCGAATCCATCATGGAGGGTGCGGTTCAACGAGTCCGGCCCAAGATGATGACGGTGGTGGCGATCATGGGCGGGTTGTTCCCTATCATGTGGACCACGGGCGCCGGCGCCGACGTGATGAAACGGATTGCCGCCCCCATGATCGGCGGCATGGTGAGTTCGACCATTCTGACGCTGATCGTCATTCCGGTACTGTACTATTTTCATAATCGCCGCGCGCTCCGTCGTATGAACAATTAGGC
This sequence comes from Nitrospira sp. LK70, assembly GCA_011090425.1. Classification (GTDB taxonomy): domain Bacteria; phylum Nitrospirota; class Nitrospiria; order Nitrospirales; family Nitrospiraceae; genus Nitrospira_D. The sequence continues at coordinate 9,757 of PHGD01000040.1, forward strand.
GCGATGCTCGTTCGCCGCGCGCGCGATGGGACCAATCCAGGCCATCCAGCATTCCTTTCCGGCCAAGCTTCGGCAGCTGCCTCGCTCCTTCCGGTCATGCTCGCCCACTCCGGGGGCATCCGATAAGAGGTGAACAGAAGGAACCATGCTCGCTGTCGTCAGACACGACCCCATCGACTCAGCAGTACGGTGTCCGAGCCTCGACACAGGTCGGGTATCATGGCGTTCTGTCCTGGCGAACAGCCCCACCGTTCTCACTCCATACGGATGGCCAAGGGCTCCTGATGAAAGACTCCTGACCCTGTTTATACTACGCGATCTGAGAGTTTTCATTGCTAGATCATGTTCTATTTAATCTTGCATGATATGCGGTATAGTGCCCCTGCCTTTTAGGAGGGGGCGAATATGGCGGCATATTCACAGGATTTGCGCGATCGTGTGCTTCGCGGGCTGGAACGTGGCGAGGGCGCAACGTCGATTTCGCGTCGGCTGGAAGTCAGCCTGCGGTGGGTATACCACGTGAAGGATCGCTACGATAAGGATGGCGAACGCAGCGCGTTGCAGATTGGCGGTTATCGCCGGTCACGCGTGGCTGGCATGGAAACGCAAATTCGAGCCTGGATTCAAAACACGCCGGATATGACACTGGTCGAACTTAGCGGCCGCCTAGCCGAGCACAACGTTACCATCAAAACCACCGCACTCTGGCATCAATTGGATAAATGGAACTTGAGCTTTAAAAACAACGCTGCACGCCAGCGAGCAAGAGCGCGAAGACGTGCAAGCCGAACGAGCAGAGTGGAAGGTAAATCAGCCCACGCTTGATGTCACCAAGCTGGTCTTTCTGGATGAAACTGGCGCATCCACCGACATGACGCGCACACGCGGACGTGCTCGTGTCGGCAAGCGTTGCGTCGCCTCTGTTCCGCATAGGCACTGGAAGACAACCACCTTCATTGCAGGGTTGCGCGTGGGTGCCGTCACCGCGCCGCTGGTGCTCGATGGTCCGATGGACGGCGAAGCGTTTCTCGTCTACGTGAAGGCATGCCTTTGTCCAACGCTCTCGCCAGGCGACATCGTCATTGCTGATAATGTATCGAGCCACAAAGGGGAACTGGCGCGTCTAGCTATTGAAGCAACCGGCGCAACCTTGCAGTTGCTGCCGCCTTATTCACCCGACCTTAATCCCATCGAAAAACTCTTCTCCAAACTCAAAGCCATGCTGCGCAAAGCCGCACATCGCACCGTCGATGCGCTCTGGCAGGAAATCGGAACGCTCCTTGATACCTTCTCGCCACAAGAATGCGCCAACTACTTGAAATCATCAGGATACAGCGCGTGACTAAATAGAAAATGCTCTAGTGCAGTAGTAATTGGCTGCGGGTCAATGATTCTACCGTCCACGATTCTTTTTGAGTTTCTTCCGATTATGTAATACACCTTTACTCGCATAGGTTTGTAAAAGCAGTGGGGATAAGCTCATGAGTCATATCCTTGGAATCTCGGCCTTCTACCATGACAGTGCGGCCTGTCTCATCCGCAAGGGAGACATCATAGCTGCTGCTCAGGAAGAACGGTTTACTCGAAAGAAGCACGATTCCGGTTTCCCTTCTCATGCAGTGACCTACTGCTTGAAGGAGGGAGGAATTCCCATGGGTGATCTTCGATATATCGTCTTCTATGATAAACCGCTCGTGAAATTTGAGCGATTGATCGAGACGTACTTGGCATTTGCTCCGAAGGGGCTCCAGTCGTTTGTGGCGGCTATGCCGGTGTGGCTCAAGGAAAAACTCTTACTCCGAAATCTGCTTGCGAAGGAGTTTCTCGCGTTGGCGCCGGAGATGACCCAGTCGACGCTTCCCCAGCTGTTGTTCGGTGAGCACCATGAATCGCATGCCGCCTCCGCATTTTATCCGTCGCCCTATGACAGGGCGGTCGTTCTGTGTATGGATGGCGTTGGCGAATGGGCCACAACGTCTGCCTGGCTTGGCGAGGGCAACGCGCTGACGCCCCTCTGGGAAATTTCGTTCCCTCATTCCCTGGGGCTTCTCTATTCAGCCTTCACATACTACACGGGCTTCAAGGTCAATTCCGGTGAGTATAAGTTGATGGGGTTGGCCCCGTATGGGGAACCGAAATATGTGAAGGCTATCTACGATCATCTTCTTGATCTCAAACCGGACGGGACATTCCGCTTGAACATGGACTATTTCAACTATTGCACTGGATTGACCATGACCGGAGACAAGTTCGATGACTTGTTCGGAGGACCCCCGCGGAAAGCGGAGAGTAAGTTGACGCAACGTGAGATGGATTTGGCCCGTTCAATCCAAGAAGTGACCGAAGAGGTCATGCTCCGTGTCACGAAAACGCTACACCGCGAAACCGGGGTTGAGTATCTCTGTATGGCCGGTGGTGTCGCGCTCAATTGTGTGGGGAATGGGAGGATCCTACGAGAAGGTCCGTTCAAAGGGATCTGGATTCAGCCGGCAGCTGGAGACGCGGGAGGAGCGGTCGGTGCTGCGTTGAGTGCATGGTATCGTTATGATGATCAGCCGAGAGGCTCGACCGGTATTGACCGGATGAGCGGGAGCTATCTGGGGCCGCGACACACGAATGCCGAAATCGAGCAGTATCTCAAGCAGGTTGAGGCGCCATATGAATTGCTCGATGATAATCAGCTGTTCGACCGGGTAGCAAAAGATCTCGCGGAAGGGAAGGTTGTCGGCTGGTTGCAAGGGCGGATGGAGTTCGGCCCGCGTGCGCTCGGCGCTCGAAGCATCCTTGGTGATGCCAGAAATACGAAGATGCAGTCGGTGATGAATCTGAAGATCAAGTATCGGGAGTCGTTTCGTCCCTTTGCCCCCTCAGTCCTCCGGGAGCGTGTGTCGGATTTCTTTGAGATGAATACGGACAGTCCCTACATGCTGCTGGTGGCGTCGGTGGTGGAGAAACGACGGTTGCCTTTGCCTGCCAATCGATCAGATCTATGGGGAATCGATCTGTTGAATGTCGCACGGTCCGATATTCCCGCCGTTACCCATTTGGATTACTCGGCCAGAATACAAACCGTCCATGAGGAGACCAACCCTAGGTATTACCGGTTGCTCAAGTCGTTCGAAGCACAGACCGGCTACCCCGTTTTGGTCAACACATCTTTCAATGTACGAGGAGAGCCGATCGTGTCCACACCGGAGGATGCCTACCGATGTTTTATGCGGACTGAAATGGACGTGCTCGTCCTGGAAAACTGTGTCCTGTTTAAAACGCAACAAAAACCTTTGGGAAACGATACAAATTGGCAAAAAGAATTCGAGCTGGATTAGGAGATGGCGCGATGGATCGACCAAGTCAACAGCCTACCAAGAAGGAATTGCGACAGTTCGGTCTCCTGGTTGGAGGCATATTTGCGGTCATCGGACTGTGGCCTGTCGTGTTCCGAAGTGAGTCACCCCGCTGGTGGGCGATGATTCTGGGGAGCCTGCTCATTGTTCTGGGTGCAATCGCTCCGCAGAGTTTGAAACAGGTTCATGGTGGATGGATGAAGATAGGCCACATTCTCGGTTCCATCAATACGAGAATCCTACTGGGGATTATCTATTATCTGCTTATTACACCGATGGGTTTGGTCATGCGTTTGATGGGTAAGGATCCCATGCATCGAACCTTTGCGCAAGGTACGGACACCTATCGCATCGTGCGATCTCCGCGACCACGTCATCATATGCGAAACCAATTTTAGGTTATCCCGGTGCTTGTAGGCAAAGGATCCTATGCTTTCTGTAGTCGTGCCCGGTCGGAATAAGAGCCCCCATATCGAGGCCTGGGTGTGATCGATTCTGGGCCAGGAACGTCCTGCAGAGGGGAGTGAGGTTATTGTCGTTGACGGAATTTCCGACGATGGCACACGAGAGATTTTGTTAGTGGCGGGCCTATCGAGCATGGCCGTAAAGGGCTTGAATGCGTCGGGAGATGGCTCGAAATACCGGCAATTGAGAAAAACCGTTTCAGCTTCGCGGCATGCCGCTTCAAGCATGAATTCCGACCGGCTGCGTCCCAGCACTTCCGCTGCCCGGTCAACTATCGCCTTCTGCTTTTGACTGGCGCGCAAGTAAATGGTCTCTCCCCGGCCTCCCTCCCTTGCCGCAGTAGCCGCCTCATTCGGTTGTGGTATCCCTGCGTACGGTTAATTATCCTCCTCACCAGCCAATTTCAGAACCGTTGCCCGCGTCATCGGTGACAGGCGAAAACGCTTGAGCTGGAGCTGATTAATCGGTTTCTTGACACTTGCCATCAGCCTGGCGCGCTTTGCATTCAGTAGCAGGCCAAGGGTTCCCGTTACAAGAATCCTCCGTCTGTCGGCTTCCTCCCTGGCCAGGCCATCATCGAGCAAGGCTACAACTCCACCCATCTCGGAAGGCAATAGTAACACCTCCGTTTCACCGGGACCCAGGTCATGCTTGAACGGCATCATTGCCGTAACAGTTGGAGAGCACACCATCAGCCATGGCAGCGCCTTTACATCAAGCAGATCAATTCCAATCGATCGACCTTCCTCAAGTTCCTGCAGCACGGCGGGGGAGTAAAGATGCGCCCGGCAAGAGACGGGAGGAGAGGGAGTAGATTGATCTGATGCAGGTATTGAATCCTAGATGTGTCGCAAACGAGGTCAGGCAAGGCGCGGTTCTTTCAGGAGCTGCTCCTCATTCAAGCGGAATGACGGAAAAGGTGTCAGGGTGCGTCGGCGAGAAGCCGGAGGAGAGTCGCGAATGAAAGAGTCGTACAAGGTAAGCCCTAGCCAGTCGCCTTGGCCTCGCGTGATGCGGCATGACGGGCAACCGGCAGGACGAAGCGTTCACAGAGGTACAACCGGGCGGTGTATGGAGCTCCGAAAGCATCTTTCTGCGGTGGCCGACCTTGTCCTGACAAGGGGAAGGCACTCGTCATGTCGAACAACAACGGCGAGTCCGATGTGACCCCCACGGAGTCTGAGACCACCGGCACGGTTGGACACTTTTCTCACGGAAGCCGAAAGACTCCGGCGACATCCACTTCTTCCATGGGAGCGGATCGGTCGGAGAAGGTGCGACGCCACAAGCCCGACCGGCACGTCGCCAGGGAGTCAGACAGTTCCATAGTACCGAAGAAACCGGCGAACAACGGTGGTGTGCCGCTGCCTGTGGAGTCGATGGAGGGAAGGGGACTGACCAAGGAGAACATCAAGCAATCGTCACTGGACCGGATACAAAGCCGGAGCTCGGACGGGACACCGTTCGTACCCAGATCGCGTGGATTGCTAGGTGTACGTGACGCGGCACAGAAGGATAAGAAACGACAGTTCACGAGTGTACTGCACCCCATCACGCCAGAACTCTTGCGCGCCAGCTTCTTGGAACTGAAGAAGCGAGCTGCGCCGGGAGTCGATGGTGAAACGTGGCCTGACGACGCGGTGGAGTTTGAAGAGCGGATCGACGATCTGCATGGACGAATTCATCGCGGAGCGTACCGAGCCAAGCCTTCCAAGCGGATGTCTATCCCGAAGCCTGGGGCCGGATGCGACCGCTGGGAATCGTGTCTCTGGAGGATAAGCTTGTCCAACAGGCGGCACGCACGGTGCTGGAATGTATCTACGAACAAGACTTTCTGGGGTTCAGTTACGGTTTTCGTCCCGGACGGAGCTGTCACCAAGCCCTGGATGCGCTGTTTGTAGGGATCACGAATCAGAAAGTGAACTGGATCATCGATGCGGACATTCGGGGCTTCTTTGATAACCTCAGTCACGAATGGCTGATGCAGTTTCTGGAGCATCGAATCGCCGACGGGCGGATGCTGCGGCTCCTGAAGAAATGGCTCAGGGCTGGAGTATCAGAAGATGGCGAGTGGTCCCCCACGAAAGTCGGAACGCCCCAGGGAGCGGTGATGTCGCCACTGCTCGCGAACGTGTTCTTACACTACGCGTTGGACCTCTGGATCCAGGCTGGGCGCACACGCCAAATCACAGGTGAAGTCACCATCGTACGCTATGCCGACGACTTTGTGATCGGGTTCCGGGAGGAATCGGATGCCCGAAAATGTTTGGCCGCATTGGGAGAGCGGTGTGCCAAGCTCGGCTTGGAGCTGCACTCGGAGAAAACGCGGCTGATCGAATTCGGACGCTACGCAGAGGAGGAGCGAGCGAAACGCAGTGATGGCCCGCCGGAGACATTCGACTTTCCGGGTGTTACGCATATCAGCGGCAAGACCCGGCGAGGCGATTTCACGATCCACCGCATAACGTCGCGGAAGAAATTCCACGCCAAACTGGCAAACCTCAAGGAGAAACTCTCACGGAGACGCCACGACGACCTCGCGAAAGTCGGTGCGTGGCTGCACGGTGTGTATCGCAGCTGGTGTCAGTACTATGCAGTCCCCGGCAACTACACACGCTTGCAACAATTCCGTGACGCGATCCAGGACCGGTGGCTCCGCACGCTGCGCCGCCGCAGCCAACGCGGACGCCGCTTGACCTAGGAAAAGTTCTCGAAGCTCTGCAGACGTTGGCTACCGGCGCCGAAGATCCTTCATCCTTATCCCAACGTGCGGGTTGCATGTCACCATCCAAGGTAAGAGCCGTATGCGGTAGTGCCGCACGTACGGATCTGTGCGGGGGGCGGTCAGCAATGACCGTCCCCCGCAATAACCTTTGTCACTCTTTAGCCATATCGGTGTCGAAGTGTGGGCCTACTGGCTATTCAACTGCGAGAAACTCTTCGAGTGACAGGCCGATATCGTGGGCAATTTGGCGGAGCAAAGACGGTGAAATATCGCGACCTGGATGGAGCGGAACGGTGGTCACGCGACCATAGGGGTGTCGGAACTGCTTGTGGGACCCGCGCTGTCGTACTTCTTGAAAGCCAAGTCGCTCTAATAGCGTGACCACCTCAAGAGGCTTGAGAACAGGCGCTTTGGCCATCCACTAGCCGAGTTGCACCGTTTGAATTCCGACGAATTCCGTTTCCATCGCCGGCTCACCGTCCTTCAGCAACATTGCAATGACCTCCTTGAGATTACGATTCAATTCGTCAAGTGTTTCGGCTTGGCTGTGCGCTCCAGAAAGGCCGGGGACGTATCCCACATACAGTCCTGTCGCAGGGTCACGTTCAACAACAGCGGTGTAATGCTTCATGTGATGACCTCCACGTCGCCTACGATTAGGAGAAACCTTCCCTTCGCTCCAACAGAGTCTGGCTCTTGACGTGCAGGGAAGGAAGAGAGTTGTCGGTACGAGAGAAAAGCTCCACTGTTTTGCAGACCTCGTTTTTTGATAGGATCATTTTTGTCTGACGAGGGTGGGCCGAAGGTAGAGATCACTGCTGGAGAAGGAGAATAAAGGAGATAGGCATGTCTGAAGCGAAGATCAGCGTCAGGTTTGAACAGGACCACGACCGGCTCGACAAGCTGTTCCAGGACTTCCAGGAACAGAAGCGAATGGATTTCGCCAAGGCCAAGGAGGCGTTCGTCTCGTTCAAGTTCGGGCTGCAGCGTCACATCGTGTGGGAGGAAGATCTGTTGTTCCCAAAATGGGAGGAGAACTCAGGCATGGCGGAGGGGGGCCCTACGCAGGTTATGCGCACGGAGCATCGATTGATCGGCGACTGCCTGGAGGCCATTCATCGCAAGGTGCAGGAGCAGAGTCCCGAGAGCGATCGAGAGGAGCAGCGCTTGTTGGAACTGCTGAAATCGCACAACATGAAGGAAGAGCGGATTCTCTATCCCTCGATGGATCAAGTGATCAGTGACGAGGAGCGCGCGACGATCTATCAAGCCATGAAGGAGATTCCCGAAGAACGGTACCAGGCCAGCTGTGGAAGCGAACGATCGTGAGCCGCGGCGCTGCGTCTGACCCAAGCGTCAGGGTTTGGGTACGTCCGGCCTGGGATCCGGAACGAAACCCTCGCGGTTCGGCATGGAAACGCGCGGTAACGACCGAGCATCGAGCACCGTGTCCTCGGCAATAATGCCGTTCCGGTAGAGCAGCCAGGCCACGACCGAATAGATTTCGTCCGGCGAGAGGCTTTGTGGAGCGGGAAACGGCATGGCGCGATGCACGTAATCATACAGAGTTGTCGCATAGGGCCAGTAACTGCCGATGGTTTTGATCGGGTGTTGACTCGCCAAGGTGCCGGCGCCGCCGACCAGACGGTCCATCGGGCCTTCCTGTCCCGTCGGTCCATGACAAGTCGCGCAACGTGCGGCAAAGATGGTCGCCCCTTGTTTGGCGGTCCCTTGGCCGGCAGGCAACCCCTCCCCGGTCGGCGCCACGTCGATGTTCCATGCCTGGATTTCCTGATCTGTGGCGATCCGTCCCAATCCATAGCCGTGCGTTCGTTCCGGTCTGTCCGTTTGGCCGCCGGCCCATACGATTCCTGCGCCCAGGATGATGGAGAGTGACACCGTAAGAATGTTACGCATGGACATTGTTCACCTGCCCATCCGCCGCAACGTGCCAGCTTTGGATCGCATTGTAGTGGTAGACCGAGTTCACTCCACGCAGAGCCACCAAGGTCGCGCGGTCCGGTTGTCGATATCCTGTGTCGTCCAGGCAGCGACTTTGCAGAATCACATCCTCTCCGTTCCACCGCCAAAGCAAATGAAACCTGGTATGGCACTTGGGCAAGACCGGCTCTTGTAAGGCTGCCTGCTGCCAGGATCGTCCTCCGTCCGTGCTCACCTCAACCAACGCGATGCGGCCTCGGCCGCTCCATGCCAGCCCGCGGATCTCCTGAAATCCAGGTTGGATCCGTTGTCCACCCGAGGGAGACGTAATGACGGATTTGGCTTCCATGACCATGGTAAATTGGCGGGCCGTGCCGTCCGGCATCAGATCCGTATATTGCGACGTTTCTTCGCGTGTCATGAAAGGCGCCCTGCCGAGCTTCAGCCGACGCAGCCATTTGATGCAGGTGTTGCCTTCCCAGCCGGGGATGAACAGGCGGAGCGGATAGCCCTGTTCCGGGCGAAGCGGTTCGCCGTTTTGGGCATAGCAGAGCATTGCCTCCTCCAGGATGGACGCCAGCGGAAGGCTGCGCGTCATGGCAGCGGCATCGCTGCCTTCGGCCAACATCCAGGATGCATCGGGATTCACTCCGACTTCTTGCAGGACGGTCTTCAAGGCCACGCCGGTCCATTCGCTCGTGCTCGTCAGGCCGTGGGTTTGCTGCGCGGTCTGCCCGGCTGGTTTGTGCCATTCGGGCGCCGAATTGCCTGAACATTCGATGAATGCCAACCGTGAAACGGAAGGAAACCGTTTTAAATCATCCATGCTAAAAGTCCAGGGCTGGTCCACCATGCCGTGAATGAGGAGCCGATGCTGTGCCGATTGAATGGTCGGCACGCCGTTGTGGTGCCGTTCGAAGTGCAAGGCGGAAGGAGTCAGGATTCCGTGCGAGTCTTGCAGCGGTGTCAGCGACGACCACCAGGAACGTGGAACACGGACGGATTTTTCGAAGGCTGATCGTTGCCCATAGGCACTCGGCACCGCACCTGGCACCCGCGTCGGGTCTTCCGGCAACTTCTCCGTTGCCGCCTCTGCGGATGGCGTCACCGATCCCAGGAGCATCGCGCCCACCAAGCCGGCCGTTCCGGCCAGAAGGCTCCGGCGATCCAGAAGGGATTCACCCTCGGCAGCGTGCCCGCCGCCTTCCCAGGCTGGTGGTTCCTCCGGCTCGTGCATGGAAAGCTCCTCCATATTAGACGTCCACAGGGTCACGTGGTCATGGGAGTCACCCTGTTCCGAAGAGAGAGTATTGCCACTCACTATAAAAAATTGCCTGACGTGGTTTCAACGGCAAAGTCGAAGGGTGTGCATCGCGCACCGATAGGCTCCGGCTTTCTCATATCTGACGTGCTCTCGATGCCGACCTCGATCACGGCGACCTTTCAAATTGCCTCCACCGCAGTGCATATCGCAGCTAAGGCTTCCCCCACAAGGCTTCCAACCGCTGGGCTCGACCGCAGCTGTACTTGTAATACTTATATCGGAGTGGGTTCTTCTTGTAGTAATCCTGGTGATAGTCCTCGGCTGGGTAGAAGGTCGACGCTTGGACTAGCTGCGTCGCGATCGGTGCCGTGAGCCGCTTGGACTGTTCAATCGCCCGCTTCGAGGCTTCCGAGAGCTGCTTTTCTTCGTCAGTCGTATAGAACACCACCGACCGATATTGATTGCCATGGTCGCAGAATTGCGCGTTCGGCGTGACGGGATCGATGTTGTGCCAAAAGGCATCCAGCAATTTCTGGTATGTGACCTTGGCTGGATCATACGTCACTTCGATGGCTTCCGCGTGGCCGGTCTGTCCTGCAGATACCTGTTCATACGTTGGATCGGTGGCGGTGCCTCCCATGTAACCGGACACCACCGCAAGAACTCCATCCACTTTTTCGAAGGCCTCTTCCATACACCAGAAGCAACCTCCCGCGAAGTAAGCCTTGGCGGTGGTCGGTGCGCCCTGGACTCCGCTGGAGGGCCAGTTTATCAGAGTCGCACAAGCCACGAGACCGACCGTTATGAGTATTTGAAGTCGAAGAGTCGCCATGTTCGTACCCTCCTTGCCCGTAGTCATCGGAACGGCTCAATTCTGACATCTTACTACGATGTGTGTGGAGAGGAGGTGATGCGAGCCGGACCGGCGTGAGAGCCTCACCCTTCAGACAGGAAGGTACCTGTCTAGATCTTGTTCTGCACGGCGCGCTCGTCGTTGAGGCCCATCCATGAGCTTCATGATCAGCTCAATGGCTTCTTCCGGTGACGCAGCGGCATGGACCAATCGCTGGTCGAGTTTGCGGAAGAACGTCACGTCGGCAGGGGAGGCTTCAACGAGAATGACCGGCTTACCCGCCTTCACCGCCAAGGCGACCTCGGACACTGTACCAGAGCCGCTCAATCCACAGACCACCACGACATGGCTGGTCAGGACATTGATGTTGTTCCGGCCGCTGCCCATTTCTGTGATGATCGGCACATCCACATGGCGAGACACCTTATCCTTGGCTGTCGGCAAAACGCCGATGGTCAAACTTCCCCCCACCCGCTTGGCTCCTTCGCAAGCCGCGTCCATAACCCCCACGTCACGACCGCCGGTCAACACGACCCAGCCACGTCGTGCAATGAATTCTCCGAGGACTCGGGCATTGTCGAGATCTCTCTTCGAGGCCTTGGCCGGGCCCATTACTCCAACCACAAATCGCATCACTCCTCCGCAGTCCGTCCCCTTTCGCTCAAAACTGAGAGCCGGTGGGGGTCACGTCCGCATGTTCCCATGCCTGTTGCCAGTGCTTTTCCAGGTCGTTCGCTTCACGGCCTTTCCGCTGGGCACGAAGGCTCTGCATGAGTCCAAACAGGGCCCAGCCGTTGCGTGGATTCTTCGCCAGGTCCGCTCGGTAGATCGCTTCCGCTTTGCCGGGTTTGCCGGCCTTCAGCAAGGCGGCGCCGAGAAAGTGGCGAATCGGAATCGGCCAGAATGGAGGTTCGTTGTACGGGAGCTCCTCCTCCAGCTTGACGGCATCAGCAAGCGAGGTGATGGCCTCGTCGTACTTATGGCGGTGCATCGCGAGCTCACCGGCCAGCAGTCGTTCCGCGATCTTGAGCAGAGCCCGTTCGGTTTTCTCCTCCGGAGTCCGATCCGGGCCGAAGCGTTTGGCGATGCCTGTCAGCACCACGTGCTCGCCCTCAGCGCCGGGTAAGCGACCTGACGCCGAGAGCGCCATTCCCCTCCCTAATCGCCAGATTCCTTGTTGCAGACGCAACGACTTGGGAGGGGGCGGTTCGCGCAGCAGTTCGTCCCACTGACCGAACCTGATCATGGACCACAAAGGAGTGGGAAGGTACCATTCCTTCCATTTATCTTTCCGCGCTTCGTCTTCGGTGATTGTTCCCGTCAGTTGACGCGCCACCTTCAAGGCCTCAGTTTTTCGCCCCTCCATCGCTAGGGAAGCCCAAAGGAAATGTAGATTGTGGGTGTAGTAACCGTCGGCATAGTCGCCGCGTAACTTTCTGCCGGCCAAATAGTTGCGATCCACCTCGACGGCATGCTGGTTCTGCTCAGCCGCGTCATGGTATCGACCGAGTCTCATGTAAATGTAGGCCGGCATATGGACCAAGTGGCCGGCACCAGGCATAAGCCCGGGCAATCGTTCGGCACAGGCCAGGGCTCGGCCCGGGTCCGGGGAAGCTTCCACGCTATGAATGTAGTAGTGGCAGGCTCCGGGGTGATCCGGAAACCGGGCCAGAACCAACTCCAATGTGGACACCAGCTCCTCGGTGCCGGGCTTTGGCCGACCAGCCGCAGTCCATAGATCCCACGGGCGTAGATCCATCAAAGCTTCGGCGAACAACACTCCGGCATCGGGATCGCTCGGAAATTGCCGCCAGACCACACGCATCGCATCCGCATAGGCTTTATCGAGCACCGGTTGTGCATGTGCGTTGACATTGTATCGCTTGCCGATCGCGTCGATATAGGCCTGCTCGGCTGGGCTCGCATGGGCACGATGAGCCCGAGCCTTTTGCACAGCCTCCCAGGCTCGCCGTTCTGCCACCTTATCCATCGCCGCGTTGATGTTCGGGCCCGATGCGAGAGCCACACCCCAATAGGCCATCGCTGCGGAGGGATCGAGACGAGCGGCCTCCTCGAAAGCCCTGATAGCCTCTTCATGGTTGAAGGCATACAGGAGCCGCAAGCCTTGATCAAAGTATTGTTGAGATTCGGTGGAGCTCGTTGTGATGGGATGATGAAGGTGGCCGAGATCATCAAAGAGGGGTACTCGAGAGATCTGGCGTTCAGCTGCCGCGCCCAGATCAATCGTCAACAGGACGAGCCACAGCACACCCCACAACAAGAGGCGTAAGATCATCATTGGCGGCTTTTTAGCAGACGAGACCCATGCCTGACTAGAGGGCGGACATGGGTATTGAGGGGATCCCTCTCGCGGGTCAGTTGGACTCGCCCTTCTTTACCCGAGAAGTGCTCAGAAGCTTTCGGAACCGATGGCCGACCCTGACGGGATCAGGCACAGCTTACAGATTGAGCGATGAGCGTTCACTTGTCTGAGGAGAAAACCGATGCTCAACTTCCTCAGGATGATTCGGCGTCTCGATTTCAGTCGGTTTCTTCCGACCGATGCGGCTTCGCTTGACGGTGGCAGCCGCCGTGCCGGTTGAGGTTGTCGAGAATGTACCGGCTTCCAGCTCTTCACCGAGATGAACGAGGACCTGTTGCTGAGAGCTGACCAAGGAGGTGAGCTCCTGAATGTGTGAAGTAAGCCGCGCAATCTCATCCTGTTGCCCGACCAGACAGGCTCGAAGTTCGGCGACCTCTTCAGAGTGAACAAGAGTCGGTGCCTGTGTCGGCTTTTGTAGGATCGTGACCGTTGCTTCCGGTTGATGATCTGCGTCCTGAACGCGCTTTCCGTTCCGCTGGATGTCAGCTTGGTGGATCGTTGTATGTTCGATCGTTCGGTCTGGTAGTGCAAGCGGTTTACGGGCCCGTGAGGAGGTCTCGTCCTCATACCTCGTCACGTACGCGAAGAGCTCAACGACCTTGCGCCAGCAAACAGCTCCGGCATCGAGCAGTATCTGGCCATAGGGAGCCGGCACCGGACGAGCTTCATCGATCTGTTTCTGCGATGGAATTCGATGAATGAGGTTGATCGGTTCTTTGTTGAATCGTGGGGCCATATGGCGAATCCTCTCCATTCGGACCTAGTGTGACGTTACTAATGTACCTACTCCTTCACGGATGGAGGAGTCAACCCCTTTGTTCAGCCAGAGTCGAAATAAGTTCGGAGTCCTTAGAGAATTCTAGAATCGCGTCACGCTCGAGAAATGAAAATGTGGGAGGGCCATGGTTGGAACCAGCATCTTTCCGGTTTCCGAAGTGACCGCCTCCATCGGCGCGGTCCAAGCCGTCAGGTGTCGAAATGCCTGGAGCGGACTTTCATGAAACCTGAAATTTCTTATGGCTGAGACGATTTCCCCCTTCTCGACAAGGAATGTCCCATCTCGTGTCATACCGGTCAGCGTGAGATCGCGAGGATTCACGGGGCGGATGTACCAGAAATTCGTCACCAAAATCGCGCGTTCCGTACTTTTGATGAGATCCTGGATCGAATGGGCTGGAGGTCCCTCGACCGCCAAGGCAGGAGCCTCCAGTGTCGGAATGGTTTTCACTCCTTGGGCCTTGGCCGTAAAACGGTCGTAAGCCAGTTGTTTGAGGGTTCCATGGTCGATCCACTCTGAAGACGAGCTGGGCAATCCCTCATGCGTAAATCCCTCTCCAAGCAGGTCGGTATGATCCGGAACGTTCCGGAGTGTCAGTCGTTCATCCACAATCGCTTGTCCCAGCTTGCCGGCGAAAGGGCTTGTCCCTTTCACGTAAGACTTGGCATCCAGTGACCAAATCAGCCACGCCCACAGGCCGGCCACGGCAGCCGGTTCAAGGATGACAGCATAACGTCCCGACGGAAGCTCGTACGCATCACGACCTCGCTTGGATTTGGCGATGGCCGCCAAGGTTCGTTCTTGAATCCTCAAGTGATCGATCGACCGATGGGCAGCCGCACTCCAACCGGTGGCATCACCGGCTTGGACTGTCAGGCTGAACCTCGCATCTCCTCGATGTTCGTAACAGAAGAGTCCGTTGCCGGCGGCAATCCCCACCGCCGTCGCCGACGACGAGACGACCCCGGCCGCCATGATGTTCTCCATCCGGCAGTGCCCGATCGCTTCATTGGCATACTCCAGACGTTTGGCCGGACCTGCCGCCATGGTTTCCGGTTTCGCCGTCTCTCGAACAGGGAACAGGCACGGATCGGGAGGCGCAAGGTATTCGGGATCAACCGGTGAGATCCGAGCAATCCGTTCGGCACGAGCCAAGGTGTCCTGAATCGCACCGGCGGTAAAATCAGTCGTGGCGGCGGTCCCATGCCGACCTTCGAAGGCGACCGTCACGGCCAGAGAGCCCCGTCTCGCATCGACATTCTGGATGACTTGATTATTAGCGAATCTCGTCGTCCCAGCGTGGTGATCGCGAAGACGGACGATCGTATGATCGGCGGATGAGCGGGTGATGACCAGCTCGCTCAGAAAACGAAACTCGTCCGAGGTGGTCAGCTTCGGCCAAGCGCCGTTCAGTACGGTCATGAGCTTCCTTCTCCCCGGATCACCTCGACCTGCCGAAATCTCGCAGGAGAGGCGGCATGGGTCATCCAACCGGACTGGCCCGGCTGCCCCTTCCCACAGGTGATGAATCCGTACCGCTGCCGAAAGGAGCGGTCAGCCACTCCGTCGCAGCTGTTCCAGAATTCCGGCGTGATCCCATGGTAGATGACGTCCCGCAACATGTGGGTTCGCCTGCCGTTTTCAATCAGCCAGAACGCGTCACCGCCGAACTGAAAGTTGTAGCGGCGTTGATCAATGCTGTAGGATCCGTGGCCTTCGATATAGATCCCGCGTTTCACGTCTGCAATGAGCTGATCACGCGTCGCTTCGCCGGGCTCAAGTCCGATATTGGCAATCCGCACCATCGGAATATTCGCCCATCCGTCGGCCCGATTCGAGCCACATGAACGGGATTCGCCGATCTTTGGCGCCACTTCACGGTTTGTACAGTATCCGACGAAGATCCCGTGACGGATGATGTCCCACTTCTGACAGGCCACTCCATCGTCATCGTAGCCGGTCGCGGCCAGTGTTTCCGGTTCGGTGTTATCAGCGACCAAGTTCACATGTCGCGAGCCGTAGCGAAAGTTGCCGCGCTTCTCTGTCGTCAAGAAACTTGTTCCGGCATAGTTGGCCTCGTAGCCGAGCGCTCGATCCAGTTCGCTCGGATGGCCGCAGGATTCATGGATGGTCAAGGACAGATGCTCCGGGTCCAGCACCAGATCATACTGGCCGGCGTCGACCGCCGGCGCCTTGACCTTTTCGATCGCCTGGTCGGCAACACGTGAAGCCTCCCGTAGGAAGTCGGCTTCTTCGATCAGTTCATAGCCTGTCCTGAGATGGGGAGTGTTGAAACTGCGTGACGCAAACTGGCCGCCGTGCAGAGCTGTCGCCGTGCATTCGCCTTGCCCTGCCAACAGATCAAACTCCAGGTGTGTTCCCTCACTGGAAATAAACAACTTTCTGTCTCGGCGCGCCCACAGGCTGGCGCTGCTCCTCGCGATACCAGGCTGCAATTGCAACACTTCCATTGTGTTAAGCAACAAGTCGGTTTTCTTCTCCAACGGCACGCTGAATGGATCGGTGCGATAGGGTGTGACAACCCGGTCATGATGGACCGGCTCTGGCGCCAAGCGCACTCTCTCGATGGCGACCGACGCGGAACTCTTGGCAATCTCGATGGCGAGATTTGCCACCCGCGGAACCTCTTCAAGTGACAAAACCGAGCTCGCCGCGAACCCCCAGGCTCCGTGATAGAGTACGCGGACACCGAAACCAATATCCCGAGTATCTCGAATCGAAGCGATTCGACGATCCTCGCCTTGGATGTGTTCCGTGCTACTGTCCTGAACACGGATATCGCCATACTCGGAGCCTGAAGCCGCAATGCGTTTCAACGCAAGCTCGGCAAATTCGTCCCAAGTTGGAGTGCTCATGCCGCTTGATTCTCAGGTGTACGAAGAAGAATGGGTCAGTATAACAGGTGGCGAGCAAAACGGAGAGCGTTTCGGGTCGAATCACTGGCACTAGCCCTGCGGCCGATGGGCCGTATCGATGAGTTCAGCCTCAGTGACGTGATAGAACGCACAGGAGATTCGATGGGCAGCGGTCGTGCCAGCCATTTCTACCCCGGGGTTACGGACACCCTATGCATGTGGGTTCCGTGGGTACTATGGGCATCGCTATTTTGGTAGAATCGCCGGTGAGACAGGACCCTTGGCCCGTTGGTAGAGCCGAAGGGCCGAATCCCGACGAGCCGGCGATGTTCGCATCAACGAAGGAATACGTGATCGTATGATCGAGGGTCAGCGGGCTAAAAGAAAGGTTCGAAGGATCACCATCACTGAGTAGTAAGGAGGCACTGTCATGAAGGTTCAACTCATCATCATGGGGTCGGTCTTGTTGTCTTTGACTGCATGCCAGCGCGTGCATCTGAAGGGAGACGAGATAGTCCACAGCGGCGAGGGCAATCAATCGGATATGATCAGCGCCTCTGACCAGCAGGGATTATCGAACTTCGAGGACCAGAGCGGGAAAACCAAGCGAGCCAACGGACAAGGCCTACGCCATCCGGACCCGTACCGTAAATAGGGACCAGGGTTGAAGAACCAGGCGAGCCAATGAAGGGCAATGAAGTCGTGTCTTCCTGAGAAGGGCTACGACTATTGTTGAGGAAATACGCGTTCCGCTCTTGTCTCATGTATCGCCAGGTTTGTAGACATTCACAACGCGGCTAATCGTCGAACAGTCCATGCCCACGACTCGACCGATTTTGGCAGCCTGTAGCCGTAGGTCACATGGGCACGCCAAATGGGTTCACGAGTGCCGAACGGGACAGTTTAAGGGGTCGCGACCATTTTCCGTTCTGCGATGTCTGCAGCCGCAATGCGCTTCAGCCTAAGCTCGACGGATTCATCCCACGTGGGAGTGTTCATTCCTATCGATTTTCGAGTGAGAGAAGGGATGGATCGGTATAACAGGTGGCAAGCAAAACACTGAGCGTATCGGGGTTGAATGAATGGAATGGAGCCAGGAGACTGTAGCGATCAGTTCAGCCTCTTGGCCTCAGCGGCGAAACATCTCTTTGAGTCGAGGCGTCCCAAGGTCACACCGCCACAGTTACCCCATTACGCGTGAGCACATCAAGCAGCTTTGGAAGATCCGGCGATCCGGAGGGAATCTCCTTGTCGATCGCCCTGAACATCTGAGCCGCTAACGCCCCCGCCCCCGTAATCTCGAGCATCTGCCCACCGCCACTTCCGTAGCGAAAGCCATGCACGGTTCCTCGGGGAACGTGCACGAGAGTCGCCACGTTGCAGGCGTAGGTTTTTCCATCGCATAGGAAGGGAACCTCGCCTTTCAGGACATAGAACGCTTCGTCCCAATCGTGACTATGCGGCGGAGGGCCTGTTCCTTCCGCTCCCTGCTGCCAGGTGATCCCGTAGCTCTGCGTCGCCGCGTTCGACGCCAACACAGTCACTTGCGTTCCGATCACATTACAAGGCGGGCTCATGCTGATCGGGTCTCAAGACAATGGGTTGAACGCTCATGACCTCGCTGCCTCCTACAAAGATGTGATTACGTGCTGTACTACCTAACGCTTCCGCAGCTCAATCGGAGATTGTGCAACGGCTGTCCGGTGAAGCCGCTGGTTAGAGACGCGCGTCCCGTCCTGAACCACGAGCGCAAGCCTTGTTGGGCCGCATTCTATTCATTGGCAGGACCAGCGCAATAGCGTTTTTTGCCCCGCAGTTGAATCGGCTTTGACAGGTCGCAAACGACCATGAGCTGTTCAGGTGCATAGCCGACATGGCCTTCACCAAAACCCTCGTATTGATTCGCCGCGTTGGTAATCGTAACGGTGTAGCCATAGAGAGGATCGCCAAGCAGAGAAGCGAAGAACATGAACTCTCGGATTGGCTTGGTGCTGAAGCGGCCATTGCTGTCCGTGACGCCCTTCTGCTGTTCCTCTGAAAATTGGGCGGAGACATTGATCTCGGTATTTGGGACCGGGACTCCATTGTTCGTAACTACGCCCTCGACTGCTGGTGCGAGGTAATGAAAGTGGGGCCACGGCATGCAGCCGGCCAGCACGCTCGCTATAAGGATGATGCCAAGAGGGTACTGCATTTCGCGCGGTCCAACTTTGTTAGACCGATCCGCATAAGAGCCGGATCTGCCCATTAGTGTCCGTGTAACACTCCACTACGGTTCAGGAACAATACGCCATACCCATTGACGTTTCAATGAGTTGCGACTGCGGACTACGGACACTCGCCAGCCTGCGATGGTTTTGATCTCGACCACACGATTGAGAGAATAGGAAATCCGCATAGGTGGCGAGCCAACGGAATGACGAGCCATGAAGATCATCTTTTGAACACGGCGCGCGGTGGATGAATTGGCCGTTGTGTATCGGGTATGAATCAGGGCTCGAAAGCTCAGCGAGGGATGCCGCTCTGTCGGATGAGGGCTTTCAGCGTGTCGCTCCTGATTTCGGCATGATCAGGAACCGCAGCCGTTACAGCTCCAACATCAGTACGGCGTTGCATGACCATGTGACCGCCTCGCTGCTGGACGACCGGGAGCCCTGTTGCTCAAGAATGCGCCAACGTTGTCCGTGCGAGACTCATCGACGAGGATTTCGGCATCATCGTAGACCAGCCCTTTGGGAACTTTTCCATATCTTCCTAGAGGCTGGTCCCTGTGCGGGTGGCTTCCACAAACTGCTCGCTGGAGTCGTCGAGCGCGCGGCTGCGGCGCCCCTTCGGAGGAAGAATATAGAGCAGCTTCGAATCGATGGTTTTACTTTCTTGATGAGGCGGAGGGAGCGCCATCTCGTACGACACCGGCCTTTGATGATCGGCGATTTGGAGTTTGGGATTGTAGACGCTGTTGAACTTCCAGAGCATCTTGATGAAATTGGTTTGCCCCCGCATCAAATGCCCCGCCGCAATCTTCGCCGTCCCCTTGAGCGCGGTCCAGCCAAGGTGTTTCTTGTTGAGCACTTGCTGCGTCTTGACCAGTTCCTCGTAAAACTCCGGTAGCGGCATCTTCGTCGGCATCACGGCATGTTGGATGTCGAAGAGGCGGTAATCCCTCGTGTGAAACTTGCGCGATTCGGTGTGCCAGCTTTCGGTGCCGGGATAGGGAGTATTGACGCTGATGTTCACGATCTCCGGAATTTCCAAACACCATTGTCGGATCACTTCAAACCGCTGGCGGTCCCAATCCGGGTCGGCAATCAAATTGATGGCCACGGTGATGCCGAGCGAGCGGGCGAATTCAAGGGCCTCGAAGTTCCTCCCCAGCGAGATGCGTTTCCGGTGCATCTTGAGGCCTTCTTCATCGATGGCTTCCACGCCCAAGAACATGTATTGCAGCCCGATCGTCTTCCAGAGCTTGAAGACCTCCTTGTTGCGCAGCAGCACGTCACCCCGGGTCTCCATGTAATACTGTTTCTTGATCCCCCGCCGAGCCACAGCTTCACCGATCTCCATTCCCTGCTTGGCTTGGATGAAGGCCACGTCATCCACTAGGAAGATGCCCGGTTCTTGAACCTGCTCCAGCTCCTCCACAGCCTTTTCCGTGCTGACCGTTCGGTAGCTGCGACCGTAGAATGTCCAGGCACTGCAGAAGGAGCAATCCCAGGGGCAGCCCCGCGCAAACTCGATCGAGGCGCAGGGATCCAGCACCCCGATGAAATACTTGTGCCGGTTTCGGAGCAGATCGCGCGCAGGACGAACATCGTCCAGATTTTCGATGAACTGCGCCGGCGGGCCCTCCCCGTCGAGCGTCACGACCCCCGGCACTCTTGTGATGGCGTTGTGGTCATGTTCCACTGCCTCCAACAACTTGGGAGCTGCGGCTTCACCTTCGCCCTTAAGTACACAATCGATCGCGCCGTTGCCGTGCTCCAAGAACTCTTTCGCCACAAACGAGGCGCTATGGCCCCCCACAAAGACGAACGAGTTCGGCAGTTCTTGCTTTGTCAGCTTCGCCAAATCCACGATCTCCGGAACATTCGCCAGGTAATTACAACCGAACGCGACTGCGTCTGGCTTCCAGGTCCGGATGAGCGCCTCGTAATCTTTCCATGTATCCGCCTGCAAATCGATCAAACGGACCTCATGTCCTGCTTGGCGGCACGACTGAGCCACCATCTCGAGACCGAGCGGCTCCAGACGTAGGTAGATCTTGGTGTACATGAGCGGACCGGGATGGACTGCGAGGAACTTCATTGCCACAAACCTCCTCGTTTATAGCACATTGGGCCGGAAGAGAACCGTTTCGGAGTACGAAGGACTGACTCGGCCCACCTGGTGAATTCCGGTGACAATCGGCGCGGGAATGGATTCTGACAGAACGGAGCCTGCGGTGCAACCTTTTAGCCCGGGCCCGTCGAAGATGGAACCGAGCGAGACATCTGGCATTTGCTCGATCGTATGTTTACCATAATGCCATGTTGCCTTCCGAACGGACTCCGCGTCAGCGCATCATCGCGCTTCTGACAGACGCCAGAATGACGACCCATCAACTGGCTCCGATGCTCGGGATTTCAGAACAGCAGGTGGAGGAACACTTAGCTCATGTGGTAAAAACGGTGGCTCATGACCGTTCACGACGCTTTATCCTTGAACCGTGCATCTGCTTGGATTGTGGATTTATGTTCCGCGACCGCACGAGATTGACGCGACCAAGCCGCTGCCCACAATGTCGAAGCGAAGGGATTTCCGCCCCACGTTACGGGATCGATACTCTTGGATCAGGGTCTATTCAGGCGAAGACAACGATACTACGACGGAAAGATGCCAGGAAAGGATCATTATGATAACTGCACGACTCGTACTCTGTGCCCTCTGTTTGATGCTGCTCGGCTGCTCCGATCAGAAGGCGAAGGAGCTGTTTGAGACGGCCGCCTTCGAAGAAAATCAAGGTAATCTCCCTCATGCCAAGCAGCTCTACCAAGAACTGGTGAACGTCTACCCATCCACCAAAGTGGCCGAGATCGCTCGGGCACGACTTGCCGATCTAGACGGCAGGAAATAGCGACTCTGCTGCAATGGCAATTTTGCCTCAAGAACCGGCAGACGCATCCCGCGCCCGGCGGGGAAACCACGGGAAAAATGCATTGGTCGTCGCCTGATAGGCTTTATACTCCTCTCCCCGGCTTGATAAGGCTTGCGCTTCTGTCCGTGGAATACCCGTCAGCTTGAGCAGCGCCACGCCCATCCCGATCGGCCCGATCCAGGTAAACACCCAGCCCGGCGCTCCCAACGTCATCACAACGTACGAGCACCAGTGGAGCCATTCGAAAAAATAATTCGGGTGGCGAGAGTAGGCCCACAGGCCCATTCGGCAAACGCGGCCCTGATTTCTTGGATCGGCGCGGAAATGTGCGAGTTGACGGTCCGCCCTTGCTTCACCGGCCACGGCTACCCCCCAGATCATTAGACCAATCAACTCAACCAATGCGGAGGGAGGTCGGGGATTCCACATCAGCACCAGAAACGGGAGCGAAAAGACGGCCACGGCCAGCGCTTGCAGGAGAAAGTACGCGAGCATTTTGGCCGACTCCGACTCACCCCATTCTTCCCGCAGGCGGCGATACCGGGCATCCTCTTCCTTGCCGATCACGCGATTGAAAAGAATGTGGAGACCCAGTCGTCCCGCGTAGAGCGTCACCAGCATGACGGTCAAAGCGACTCGCTCGAAACCGCCGCTTGCCTGTGTGCCATACCATAGCACGACGAGAATAAGTCCAAAACACCATCCGACATCTCCAATTGAGGCGTTCCTGGTCTTCCTCTGCGCCACCCACAAAGCCCCCATGACTATTGTCATGAAAAGATACGCCGCCAGGACAAGCGGCAACGGATCCGATGCGAAGATCCCGTTCTCTGATTCCATTATCTGCTATGCCTCTCGACAGACCGGCTCATAGTCCCACAAATCGACACCTCGATGTACCCGATCCTTCAACCAACTCCGAAAACCAGGTATGCGAAACGACAGGTGTGTCTGGATTTTCTCACAGTTCAGCGAAAGATCGGCAGGCCGCGACCCACCTGTATGAGAGCGAGCGGACCCTTCTGCCAGACGGCCTTGTAACTCTGGATACCATGGAAGTAACGCCTGGCCGATCTCCCAGCGCGACAACCGTTCCCGACCGCCGAGGTGATAGAGGCCCGGTAGACCCTTCCCGGTTAACTCCCAGATCGCACGTGCAATGGCTCCTGCCGGCAACGGACAGCGAAATTCATCGCCATAGAGCGTCACGGGCTTACCACCCTGAGCCGCGCGGCACATATCCTCAACGAAACTCCGATCGCCGTTCTGTGAGGTTCCCGCCGTGAGGACGATCCGAACTACCGTATGACGAGGATTCTGCAGAACAAGCTGTTCCGCTTCAAGCTTCGTCTTGCCGTAGAAATTGATCGGGTTCGGGGCGTCCTCTTCCCGATACCAGCCTCGCGTGCCATCGAAGACTTCGCCGCTCGACAAGAAGATGAAGGCGATGTCTTTGCACAGACGTGTCAGATGGGCCGTAGCTTCCACGTTGACACGATGCGCCAGCTGAGGATCTTGCTCGCAATCCTTTGTGCGGCTTAATGCCGCACAATGAACGACGATATCGGGCTTGATGAACTGCCAGGTTCGCTCGACAGAAACAAAATCAGTAAGATCGAGCTCAGCGCGGGTGAGGCCGTGAACCTGCCGGTCGGGCGCCCATCGAGAGGCGGACTTCACAACATATTGCCCGATCAATCCAGCCGCTCCGGTGACGATGGCTCGAGGTGCCATGGCCGATGGCCTATTGACGCGTCAATTTGCGGTACCGAATCCGATGTGGCTGATCGGCCTCCTTGCCCAAACGCTTCTTGCGATCCGCTTCGTACTCGCTGTAGTTCCCTTCGAACCAGACCACCTTGCTGTCGCCTTCAAAGGCGAGGATGTGAGTGGCTATCCGGTCGAGAAACCAACGGTCGTGGCTGCTGATCACGGCACAGCCGGCAAAGTTCTCAAGCCCTTCTTCGAGAGCCCGCAACGTATTCACGTCCAGATCGTTCGTCGGCTCGTCGAGGATGATCAGATTCGCGCCTTCTTTCAGCATGCGGGCCAGGTGCACACGATTACGCTCACCGCCCGAGAGATCCTTCACCTTTTTCTGCTGATCGGTCCCGGCAAAGTTGAAACGGGCACAGTAGCCGCGCGCATTCACTTCTGCCTTGCCGAGCTTCAGGGTGTCCTGACCGTCAGAAATGATCTCGTACACGCTCTTGTTACCGTCGAGGCTGCGATCCTGATCCACATAGCCGAGCTTGACGGTCTCGCCCACCTTGATTGATCCGGCGTCCGGCTTTTCCTTGCCGATGATCATCTTGAACATGGTGGTCTTGCCGGCGCCGTTCGGGCCGATCACACCGACGATGCCGCCTTTCGGCAGACTGAAGTTCACGTTCTCGTACAGCACATTGTCACCGAAAGCCTTGCTGATACCGTTCGCCTCGACCACCACATCACCCAGCCGTGGCCCCGGCGGAATATAGATTTCCAGATCCTCCGCCACCTGGTCCTGCTTCTGATTGACCAGTTCTTCATAGCGGTTCAAACGCGCCTTGCCCTTCGATTGCCTGGCCTTCGGAGACATCCTGATCCATTCCAATTCATGCTCCAGTGTCTTCTTCCGCTTCGACTCGGCCTTTTCCTCTTTTTCCAAGCGGTCCTTCTTCTGCTCCAACCAAGAACTGTAATTGCCTTGGAACGGAATCCCGTGTCCTCGGTCCAGCTCCAAAATCCAGCCGGCGACATTGTCCAGAAAGTACCGGTCGTGGGTCACGGCAATGACTGTGCCCTTGTACTGCTGAAGATGCTGTTCAAGCCACTGAACCGATTCGGCATCGAGGTGGTTCGTCGGCTCATCGAGTAGGAGAATATCCGGTTCTTGGATCATGAGTCGACAGAGTGCGACCCGACGTTTCTCCCCGCCCGATAAGGTTCCTACCTTCTGATCGGCAGGCGGGCATCGTAACGCATCCATCGCGATGTCCAGGTGATTTTCCAGCTCCCACCCGTTGGCCTCTTCGATCTTTTCTTGCAGTTGCGCCTGCTTGTCGAGCAGCTTTTCCATGGCATCCGGATCGGCTGATCCGATCTGGTTGCTCACGTCTTCATATTCCTTGAGCAAGGCGACCAGCTCCTTCTTCCCCTCTTCCACCACTTCCTTCACTGTTTTGTCGAGCTGGGGCTCCTGTTCAAGGAGACCCACACTGTAGCCTTTGGATCTTGTGATCTCACCCGTGTAATTCGGATCCACGCCCGCGATGATCTTGAGCAGCGAGCTCTTACCCGAACCGTTCAAGCCCAGCACACCGATTTTCGCCCCGTAATAGAAGCCGAGGTAAATCTCTCGCAGCACCTGCTTCTTCGGTGGATAGACCTTCCCGACATTGACGAGAGAAAAAATAACTTGTTTGTCGTTCGTTGCCATGAGCCCTACCGCCCTCCTTCATCAAAATAATCGTAAGTCCGCACCATACCAGACACCTTTGTCTATCACAACCAAGGGCACCGACGAACAACGGTCACTTGCATCAGACTCTCGGAGAGAAGAGAATCATGGAATAGACTCCATCTTGAACCGAGGATGTGCCATGACGATCGCTCGATTGGTCAAGCCTTTTGTGTTGTTCCTCCTCTTGTCGGTCATACCGGCGCAGCTGCTGTCTGCGTCGGACGTCGAGCAAGAGAACATCGTGGATCAGTCCAGGATGACGTTGCGCAGCTTCCTCGGAGACTCCAACATGGGGTGGTTTCGTGACCACATCAAGGACGCGAAGGGCATTTTTATCGTACCCCAACTGCTCAAGGGAGCCTTCTTCTTCGGCGCTTCGGGTGGAAGCGGTGTCTTCCTTGTGAAGGATGAAAAGACCGGGGACTGGAGCGAGCCGGCCTTCTACACAATGGGGGCGGGCAGTTTTGGGTTTCAATTCGGTGCCCAGGCTTCGGAAGTGGTCCTGCTCGTCATGTCGCAGCGGGGAGTTGAATCGATGCTCTCCAGTACCTTCAAGCTCGGCGGTGACGTCTCCGTCGCCGTTGGGCCGGTCGGCGGCGGCATCGAAGGTTCGACAGCCATGAACCTCAGCGTCGACCTCCTCTCGTTTGCCAAATCCAAGGGTTTATTCGGTGGGATCTCCTTGGAAGGAGCGGTGATCGCTACGAGAGACGAATGGAATCGGGACTATTATGGCAAGGACGTCAGGCCGACCGATATCCTCGTGAAACAAACCGTGACCAATCCTCAGTCGGCAATCTTACGGGCCGCGCTGGCTCGTGCCTCGGGAGGAACGTCCTCAATGGACCAGAAGACCGAACAGATTCCCAGACCGTAACGAGCCGTTTCTCTCAAGCTGTCATTCGCCTCCACCTCCCCTTGTCTGCGTAAGAAGTTTCGGGTAGCGTACGTATCCGAAGTTACTGGCTTTCACCCGACACAGACCTGTCATGCCCAGTATCTTTCTCAGTTACTCACGCTCGGACCTGCCGCTCATCGAGCAGCTTGAAGCGCAGCTCAAGAACCACCCAGAGATTTCCATCTGGCGCGATCAGGAGAAGATCTACGGCGGGCAGAAATGGCCGAAGGTCTTAGGTGAAGCCATCGCAGATCAAGACGTGTTTCTCCTTGCCTGGTCGAAGAGTTCTGCCGCTTCCCATTTCGTTGAGTTCGAATGGT
>PHGD01000041.1 GCA_011090425.1 Nitrospira sp. LK70
AAGAGCCTGATCTTCACGCTCTCCGGAACGACTTGCTCGGCCCGGGGAATCATCTTCTTGATCCCATCCACGACCGCCAGGGTCGAGGCTTCGGTGCTCTTCATGACGACGATGATGATGGTCTGCTTGCCCTTCACCAGCACCGCATTCTGCTGGACTCGCCCCATGAGCCGCACCGAGGCCACGTCGCGCAGATAGACGAACGCGTTGCCTTCCCGCTTGATCGGGATATTGGCGAACTCATCGATCTGCAAGGGTGACGCATTCGACTGGACGATCCAGTCCGTCGTGTTGATCTTGATGTCGCCGGTGGGCATCACGCGGTATTGCTTCATGAGGACATTGTGAATGTCGGACGGCGTAAGACTGCGCGCGAGCATTTTCTGCGGATCGAGGTTGACCATGACCTGCATATCCTGGCCTCCATAGGGATGCGGCAGGATGGCACCGTTGACGGTCACGAGGAGCGGACGGATCCGCATGTAGGCAAGGTTGTAGAGCTCAGCCGGAGTCATGCTGTCGGAGCTTACCTCCAGCATCGCCACGGGGATCGACGAGGGGGCGAGGCGCATGATCATGGGCGGAGAAATGTCCGGCGGCAGCGCTTTCACGACCGTCTGTGCAATAGCCGCGATGTCCGCTTCGGCTCGCCCCACATCCACTCCGTCTTGGAGATAGATGTTGGTGATACTGCTCCCGTAGTACGAGTGACTGTGCATGTACTTGATGCCTTCCACGGTAGCGGTCACGAACCGTTCGAACAGATACGTGATGCGGCCTTCCACCTGTTGCGGCAACAGGCCGGAGTAGATCCAGACGACGGAGGTGACCGGAATCGTGATATTCGGGAAGACGTCGGTCGGCATGTGCTGAACCGTCAGCCCTCCGAACAGCACGATGAGGATCGACATCACGACGAAGGTGTACGGTCTGCGCAGAGCAATGAGAACGATCTTATTCATGCGAGATCCTCTTATTCTTTTTCATGTTCTTCTTCATGGGACCAGGCTCTCAAGAACAACCATAGAAGATTGTTTCTCAGGAACGTCGCTGTTCACGTTCATAAAGGGTGTGAGCGATCGAGCCTCAAGTAACCGACTCAGCATGCCTTTAGCCGATTCTTTCATCGTCATGTCCTGATCTGGCATCGACCTAATTGCGAGACAGTCATCTTGAATGCTGATCATGAGGCCGATACCGTGCAAAGTGTCTGCCTAACCTAGTGAAGTGCGCAGGTCCTAGGAATTATGACAGTTGAGTGAGTTTTCCTCGGATAAAACGAAACTCAATCAAAATACACTGTGTCAGGAATGCATAGGTGTGCCAAGATGACCTATTCAGAATCGATCTATCGACGATGAATGAGGAGCGATTCTTCAAGAACGATTGTTGGAGAAAGTTTGATTTGGCAGGGCGAGCAGACTGAGGAATCAATCGTCGAAATACTCAGAAAAACATGTGCTTGCCTTTGAGCTTTGTTCTGTAGACGCCCGTCGGAATAATTCTGCAAGAGATTCCAAACGATAGTGAGAACAACCTCATCATCAGTCCGAAACCACACGTTTGTGACGCGTAGAGGCTCTCAATCAGAAACATGTGTTGCTTTCGAGGCGAGGCAAAACGACAGACATGTGCGACTACGCCCCCTGTCATCCCACAAGAAATCACTGAGGTCTATCAAGAGACATCATAATAAATACAATTGCATGCTCATCGAAAGTCACTTGTGCGGATGCTCCATATTATAGGATTTCATCGAGGAGTATCGCTTGAGAGAAAGATCGACAAAAGTAACATATGACACACACAGACTCTTGGCATGGCACATGCTTAGAAGTGTAATGAAGGAAATAATTCTCTTTATGGATCAGGAGCAGCCTCACCGTGAAGAGCGAGGTAGGCCAGGGTACGGAGTTCACGGTGGATCTGCCAGTGTGGAAGGAGCGGGAGATCCGGAGACGCCAATGAGTGGCTTGCCTTCAATTCTGGTCGTGGATGACGACCAACAAAATCGAGAGATGTTGGCCGAAGCCTTGAGCCAAGTCGGCTTTGAGGTGGATATGGCCTGTGATGGCGCGGAAGCCCTGAGCAAGGCCAATGAGGTAATGTACGATGCCGTCTTGAGCGACATCCGCATGACCCCATTGTCCGGGTTGGATCTGTTGGATTTTCTTCGCAAGACCATGCCGGAGATGCCGATTGTCCTGTTGACCGCGTTCGGTTCCGTCGACACGGCGATCCAAGCCATGAAGCAAGGGGCCTACAATTACATCACCAAACCGGTCAATCTCGAAGAGCTCGTGCTCACCATGACGCGCGCCGTCGAGTACCGGCGCCTGATCGAGGACAATCGGACGCTTCCACGTACGTTCAGTGAACGGCCGCGGACCGCCTCGTTGATCGGCCAAAGCAAGAAACTGGTCGAGGTGTTTAAACTCGTCGGGCGAGTCTCGCGCAGCCGAGCCGCCGTGTTGATTCAGGGGGAGAGCGGCACAGGCAAGGAACTCATCGCCCGCGCCATCCACGACAACAGCCTCCGGGCCACGCACCGGTTCGTTGCCGTGAACTGCAGTGCGATTCCCGACTCCTTGCTCGAAAGCGAACTCTTCGGCCACATCAAGGGGTCGTTTACCGGAGCCCATATCTTGCGGCGGGGTTTGCTGGAGGAGGCGAGCGGCGGCACCTTCTTCTTGGACGAAGTCGGCGATCTCTCGTCGGTCGGACAGGCCAAACTGCTGCGCGTCCTCCAGGAAGGAGAAATCCGACGGATCGGGAGCAACGAGTCGGTACAGGTGGATGTGCGGGTCATCGCCGCGTCGCGTCGGAATCTGGCCGACTTGATCGAGGCCGGTCGGTTTCGAGAGGATCTGCTCTATCGGTTGAACACGGTCAACATTTTCATCCCGCCGCTCCGGGAGCGGCCCGAAGACATTCCCTTACTGGCCGAGTTCTTTCTCGCACGCTACGGTGATGAGAAGGAGGTTCCGGTCACGTCCTTTTCTCCCGCCGCGATGCGTGCGCTGACGGGGTATGCGTGGCCGGGCAATGTGCGTGAGTTAGAGCACGTCGTGGAACGAGCGGTGGCGTTGGCGTCACATACGATTCTCGCGCTCGATGATCTTCCTTCTGAAATCCTTCGTAAAGACGGAGGCATCTCGAACCACACTCACCTCTTGCCCGGCACGCTGAAGGCCCTTCAGCGAGACCAGGTGCTTAGAATGCTGGAATCAGCGCATGGCAACAAGGAGCGGACGGCACGGTTGCTCGGGATCAGTCGACGTACGCTGTACCGGCTCCTCGACCGATACGACGTCGGCAAGACTCATGCTTCGCCCGAGGCCGACGCGGCAGATCCTAACGGCTCTTGATAGATCATTCGGTCCCGGTGTCTCGAAGAGGAGTTCCATACCCTCATCAGCTGGTACTCGGAAACGGTCCGGCAGGGCTCCTGAAAACTGTGTAAGGACATCGATCTGGTCGATGCCGATTGTCCGTAGGTCATTGCGGCGCCGACTGAAGTTGTTGGATCATGTCGGGCGGAATCTCGCGCGCGGCGTTCTTGGCCTGCGTGTCCGCATAGACGGCTGCCTCCTCCAGCTGGTGAGCGAAGAGCCGCATCTGCTTCACGAACTCGTTCGTCGCCGGCCCAGGCTTTGTCTTCAAGAGCAAGTCCGTTTCGCGTTCTCTGAGCCTCGCCATGGCATGAAGCTCTCGCCCTTCCTCCCACCAGTAAAACATTCGGTCCGAGGCACGCATCTGGGAAACGGATTGCGTCGCGACCGACGCTGTGGAGGGCGCTGTTGGTTGCACCGACCCATTCACCGCACAGGCAGTGAGTATCCCGAGCATTCCGCAAAGGCTGATTGAATGCATGTCCTTAGCGTTCATGTGGCCTCCTTTGGTACGTGGGACGCCGTCATGGCGAATTTGTTATGGGCATCTAACGCGGCTACCTTGTAACATTCGGCCAACGTCGGATAATTGAAGATCGTGCGCAAGAAATACTCCAACCCGCCACCGAGGTCGAGCACTGCCTGACCAATATGCGTTAATTCCGTCGCCCCCGTTCCGATGGCGTGCACGGCGAGCAGCCTTCGATCCGCACGATGAAACAGTAATTTCAGAAGCCCGCTGTCGTCGCCAAGGATCTGTCCCCGGGCGATCTCGCGATACCGTGCGATGCCTGTCTCGTACGGTACGTGCTGGTCGGTCAGAACTTGCTCTGGCGGTCCGGTCATCGAAATCTCGGGGATTGCGTAAATGCCTACAGGTGGGGGATCGGGGAGTGGGTCAATCTCCACTCCAAACGCGTAGCAGGCCACGTGCCGTCCTTGGGCGGCAGAAGTGGAGGCGAGGCTGGGATAACCGATAATATCGCCCGCTGCAAAGATGTGGGGGATTGCGGTGCGAAACTGAGCATCGACCGTTAGGCGACCTCGGTGGTCTGCGCTCAAACCTGCTGCAGCAAGGTTGAGTCTCTCGACGGCGCCCATCCTTCCGACCGAGTAGAGAACTGATTCGGCCATAATGCGCTTCCCGGACTCCAACGTGAGGACGGCCCGACGAGGCTCCTCATCGGTGAGCTCGAGCTTGTCGACCGCCTCGCCCAGTCGAAAGGTGACGTTGCGATTGCGCATCTGATGCATCAATTCCTCGACGATCTCGGAGTCCAGAAACTCCAAGAGGCCCGTTCGCTTGTCGACCAATGTGACGTTGATTTTCAAGGCTGCCAGCATGGAGGCGTACTCAACGCCGATGATGCCGCCGCCGACGACAACCATCTTTCGCGGAAGCTTCTTGATGCTCGTGATGTCGTCACTGGTCAGAATCACCTCTCCGTCCACCGACACACCTTCAGGTTGAGCGGGAATGGTTCCGGTCGCGATCAAGATGTTCGCCGCCGTGACGATCCTGGAATCTTGTTCGCCGGTCACAGCCACGGTATGGGTGTCTTTGAACGACGCCTCTCCTTGGATCAACACGATGTCGTTCCGGCGAAGTTGATCGGCGACGACTTCGACCTCCCGCTTGGTGACGTCCGCGACCCGTGCCAAGAGTTGTGCCGCCGTCGGTCGGCTGTCGAAGTGATTCCCTAAATGTTGTTCGACATGATGAGCGGCGCACAGAAAGGACAGCACCGCTTCACGAAACGTCTTGCTGGGGATCGTACCGGTTTCTACGCAGACACCGCCTAGAATCCGCCTGCGTTCAATGACGGCGACGCGTTTGCCGAGTTTTGCTGCTTGGATCGCCGCTCGCTGGCCGGCGGGGCCGCTTCCGATACAGAGCAAATCAAAATCGTACGTGTCACGAGCCATAACTAGTCGACGATCAAGGTGATGATTGAACAGAAAGAGTTCGGGAAGAGATAAGCGGGTTGCTGAGATGAACGCCTCTTTTCTCCATGATGGCCGAAAGAACATCCGGTCAAGTCGTTCATTGAGCGGTTCACAGTCCTCAAGACGGCCAACATAAGGGTGACGAGCACCCCTTGCATTCCCATGTCATCATCACAAGGAGAGGAGGAGAGATTTGGACGTTCCCGATCGATGTTGGCTTGTCGATCGGATGGCGGTCTTCATGAGTTCCAGCAGCTCACGGAAGACATATGGTTTGCGAAGGATGCCGTATGCCCGTCCTTGCTCGATCATCTCTGGCAAATTCGTGTCGTCATCCAGCAAAAGAATCGTGGGCAGACCAGGCCAAACAAGCCGCACTAGCAAGATGAGACGAGATCCATTGATCTGGGGCGTATGATGAGCGGTGATTACCACATCGAACCGCCGACGTTTCATTTCTTCCAACGCTGGACATTCCTCAGACATCTGGTGGACGCGGTATCCTTCATTCTCCAGCATCAGACTCAACACGTGCCGTTGATGGTCGTCGTGCTCGACGATCAGCACGTTCTTGCCACACCCGATCATGTCGACCTCCTTCGCTCAATTCTGGAGCGCTTCGTTACCCTCCGCTTCCTGAACGGGGTCGCCATCGATTGCGATGCACTTATGCACAAGGTGTCTCTATCTTCATTACCTGTGTTCAAACTTCGACCCCGATGGTGCGAGGTGCTGCTGCACGTGCCGAGTGATCCTTCAGGCGATTCGTATAGATTGCCGCATCCTCGATGTTTCCACAGTTCACACATCGAGATCCTTGCAACTCGCTCGAACCAGCCGGTCCCGTGACATCAGAGATCGGCTCAAATACCATGAACCCATTGCAGCGTCCGCACGTCACGGTCTCACCTCCATCTTCTGTTGCCGCTCCGAAGGATCCAATTCCATGATTTCATAAGCGACGGCCTGCTACCGGCCCAAACGCATGTCTGAGCCGGTGCGGAATTCCTCACGAGTCTGCCCGGGTGAGTGGTCATTCCCGGGATTGATCAAAATCGGCACATTCAGCTTGTCCGGTAGCAGCACAAACTTGGAGTTCGAACTGTCATAGAGCTTGAACCGGAGATATTCCGGCGTCAGTGTCTTGGTAATGGTTTCCTGCGCCTTCGCTTGACCAACCGATCGAATTCTCAGACCTTCCGCCTCGCCTTCGGCTCGAATACGGATGGAATCTCCCTCCCCTTTGGCACGACGGCGAGCAATCTCAGCATCCTTTTCGGCGATAATGAGCTCGAATTCTTTTTGTTCTTTCTCCTGTTCTTTCGCTTGCTTGCGTTCCACAGCCTCCAGAACGACCCTGGCCAGTTCGATATCAGCCAGGGCGACGCTCGCCACTTCGAGATGACGACCTTTAAGCTTCTCGACCACAACCGCCTGTACTTTGCTGGCGATTTCCGAGCTTTTCTCGGGTACAGTGACCATGGGATAATTGGAGACGACACTTCTGACCGCCGCCAGGAGCTCCGGTCTGACGACGCGAGGATAGAAATCTGATCCGATTTCCTGTGCCAGGAAATAGACCTCCTCAGGAATCGGCCTCAGGATGATGGCTGTTTTGAGGACGACCAGGAGGTCGTCCGAGCTCAGTGCGTCGACCGATTCGGTGTAACTGCGGACCTGTACGTCGTATATGTAGATGTCGTTCCAGGGTGCCCGCCAATAGAACCCGCTCTTGAGCGTTTCGGTGGTCAGTCCTTCGCTCAAAGGATACCAACGTAATCCTCGTTGACCTGGTGCGACAGTGGTCCCGCAAGCTTGCAGTGATGCCAATATCGTGACAAGCAGTATGACCTTCACAACATAACGCATGGTCCCTCCTTTTCCTCCGAACGAAGGATACGGTCGGCCTATGGAAGTCCTCGCCGCGGGACAGAAGATGGCCTCGACTTGCCAAGCTCGTCCCGCTTCCCTTCGCGGCCGACCATGAACCAAGACCGCGAAAACCAGCACTAAAAGTAGGCCTAATCCGTAAGAGCTCCTACCATTGTCTCGCCTTGCTATGCCTTATTACGGAAGGCACCGCTACTGCCGGATCTCTCGTTGTTGTCTCTCCCATAGCTCTTGCAGCAGTACGATCTTGCTGAAGGAGAGATCTGCCACAAACTCGCGCAGTTGCTTAGTTTCCTCCTCGCGTTGCCGTTTGTGTCTCGCAACGACGTCCCGCCTCTTGGAATATCTAGCATCGGCCATTGTCTTCCCTCCTCATGATTGTTGCGGAATTCGATAATGCGCCGCTATCAGTATCAGCTGAGTGGAGCAGGGTTGAAGAAGTAGGTGAAGAGGTCAGACCGAGACGGAGGTGACGGAGCTGCAGCTGCAATCCTTCGAACGACTTGCCATAGACATGATAGTCAGGGTGGTCTTTCGGATTGCCACGCCAAATCTCTTGATCCGGAAGAAACATGTAGTCCATCAATTCCATGGTGGATCCATAGCCTTAAAAAAGAGTTTTCATTCTTGCGTTACCTCGTCAGACCACTAGCCCGACTCTGACGTTTCCGATCCACGGAGTTCTGATTGATTGTCACTGTCGTGGTTCATTAATCGCTGACTACCTGCCTTGGTGAAGAGCAAACCCAATGCCAGTGATGAAAGCGAATTTCAGACCTGTCCTTGGGGAGAGTTTTCAGCTTTTCGTCTTTGGCTCGCTGTAGAACGGAAGGACATCGAATATTGCTGCATGTCATGCTGACATGATGTGTCACAAAGACACAGAAACGCGCTGATGGTCTGATGAACAATTGATAAGAATCAGGCTCAGAAGCAGAAACAGTTTGCTCTGCTCTTGATGAGTCTAACTGTAACCTCTATCGATAATGAGGTGCTAAATGAGAAAGTGAAGAACTAAGATTGCCGTTGAAGTGGATATCGAACGACTACTGGCTGGGAAGGAGCTTCATTAGGTAAAAGCTGCTAAACAGATCCTCACGTCTTCTGAGTGACTAATGGGCGTTGGAAGCCTGATACGCCTGCCCTTCCCAGGCTTTGAATCAAAGGTATCCTTTTCGACGTCCTTCGGGTGTTGGGATACAAGGGCTTCCAACTAATACATCCATTGCAAACAAGCGGTGGAACCGCATGACGAATCCCATGGTTGAAGCAAACCCTGGCCTTGGCTCAATTCCAGACTTGCTTGTCCCTCTTCTTCACGAGCCTGTGGAGTCCGTTGCCTGATTATCCTGACCACCACCGGTTGACAAGGTTCTCCCGTTACCCTCCTCCTGACAGAAGGTTCGGTTCTCCAGCGGGTAATGTTGTCCCATCGAGCCTTCATAGTAATTGTTGGTATCGAACCCTTCTGTCTTCCAGATGTGAAGACATTGCGCAACAAGATGCGGCACAACTCTCGGCATCCTGCCGATCATCTCTGGGCTTGACCCGTCCGTGGCTCCCACGACGGCAAGCTGATTGCCGATTTGTAACATGTCGGCGTCTGGAAAGCCGTGGAAAACGATCGCGAATTCCAATGCGCCTTCCCGCTTGAGACTCGTAGGTCCATACCCTAGATATTTGTCGATTGGCTGCTCCTGGGCGAGAATTACGACACCGTCCGACTTTCGCAGTACTTGGGTGATCTGTCCCCCTAACTCCACCTTGTGTGAGATGAAGGTGGCGCCGGAGGGGTAAGCTGTTTGGGCTTTCCATGCGTTGACGGCAATCGTGTCAGTTTCGATATCTTTCGTGATCTCCGGCGGAAACAAAGGTGGAGTTGTGCAGGCGGCTAATAATACGCACATCGCGAATAAACCTATTGGACGCATGTGAGCCTCCTTTCCGAAGTCAGCCGAAGGGGAGAAGAAGTTCTCGTCTGGCATTCTTGAGTGAGTTCCATCTTTTCACTTTTCAGCCGTGATGAGCTCGAATTGTTGCGATTCCTTCTCCTGTTCCTTAGCCTGCTTACGCTCGACAGCATCCAGGCCGACCATGGCCAGTTCGATATCGGCCATGGCGACGCTCGCCACTTGGAGATGACGGCCTTTGAGTTTTTCCACCACTAAGGCCTCTACCCTGCTTACGATTTCAGAACCGTGCTCCAGCACCGTCACCATAGGGTAGCGGGAGACGGCGCTCCGGATGGCGGCCAGCAACTCGGGTCTGACGACGCGAGGATAGAATTCCGATCCTATGTCTTGAGCTAAGAAAGACACTTC
Source organism: Nitrospira sp. LK70 (assembly GCA_011090425.1). Classification (GTDB taxonomy): domain Bacteria; phylum Nitrospirota; class Nitrospiria; order Nitrospirales; family Nitrospiraceae; genus Nitrospira_D. The sequence goes on from PHGD01000041.1 coordinate 9,551, forward strand.
GTCGGGAATGGGTCTCATGACAATGACGGCCTTGAGGACGACCGGCAGGTGGTCTGAGCTTAATGCTTCGATCGTTTCGGTGTAGCTGTGCCATTGCACGTTGTACAGGTAGATTTGGCTCCATGGCGCTCGCCAATAGAATCCGCTTTTGAGTGTTTGGGTGGTTAAACCCCCTGTCAGGGGATTCCACTGTACCCCCCGGTGACCAGGGTGGACGGTGGTCCCGCAAGCTTGCAGTGAGAACAACAGCAAGACAAGAAATATGGTCTTCGTGAGATAACGCATCGGCCTTCCGTCTCGCGTGAGCGTGGGTTTTGGCTTGCGTCGGAGGTTCCGACCGTTTGAGAGACGAAACCTTCGGTTGATGCCAACCTGCTCGGACAGCGCGAAGTGACATTAAAGTAATGAGCAAGACTCACACCCCAAACAGCAGAATCGCGCGATATACAAGTGCTTAGTATTGTTGGAGAAAAGTCTGCTGCGACGTTGAAGGAAAGATTCGATGGGAGGATTGATTTTAGAATTCGCACTGTGTACAGTGTGCAATAACGCTCGTTTTTATGCATGACTATGTGGAAGAGGAACAGACATGAGCAAGAGAAAGTCTGATGAGCGTAGGAATCCGAGCGTTGCAATCATTAGAGAGACGCTGCTGTCTCGTCTCCGCTACCGTTTCATAATTGGTTGTTGAGTAGCTTCAGACGACGACAGAGGATGAGCTTATATTATTAGGGGAGGGATGGGTCATGGATACATTCTCATGGCTGAGTCCAGCAGTCGAGGATAGCCAGTTGCACAACGGTACATTGGCGAGGACTGTGATTCGGATCATACTCATAACGCTCGCGTTGTCGCTGCCGGCGTGCCTGCACGCAGGAGAGACGGGACATAGCACATGGGGCTATGACGGAGATCGTGGACCGCTTCATTGGGGTAAGCTCGGGCCTGAATCTTCTCTCTGTGAAAAAGGGATGAACCAATCACCGATCGATCTGTTGCGCACCCGCAAGACGACACTCGACGACATTCAGTTTTCTTATAGAGACGCTCCCTTCCATGTGGTGAATAACGGACATACGCTACAAGAAGTTGAACCGCTTTCAGAAACGGCCAAGTCCCGTTATCCCAAGCACGGCCAGACGGTGCTCCACTTTGACAAGGACAGCACCATCGTGTTTGACGATGACCTTTACTTGCTCGAACAATTTCATTTCCATACTCCGAGCGAGCACACGGTCGATCATAGACACTACCCGATGGAACTGCATCTGGTGCATCACAACGAGCGACATGAAGCGGCGGTGGTTGCCGTCTTCATGGAGGAGGGAAAGCACAATCCGTTTTTCGAGACATTTTTGGAGCATGCTCCTGCCAAAGTAGGAGAAGTTATGGATGACCATAGCCACACGGTGAACCCGATGGACCTCTTACCAGAACGGCGCTCCTATTACCTATACTCGGGATCCTTCACGACCCCACCTTGTTCAGAAGGGGTCATCTGGATGATCATGCACGATACGATCGAAGTCTCCGCCGAACAGATCCAGAAGTTCCGCAGCCTCGTGGGCCACGATAATGTGCGGCCGACGCAACCTTTGCATAAACGCTTCGTGCTGGAGATGAATTTCGCGAATGCAACCACCACGACGAAGAAGTGACTTTGACAAGCTTTGGTTGCGAATCTCTCGGAGGTCTCGGAACGTACGCCATGGCTCCAAGGTAGGGAACATCGATCCTCAGAGACTCTACACACTCGCATTCGTCGGTAGGGTTGCCGAGGGTGAGAGTGTGTAGAGCTTCACTCCCGAGTGAGATGAAGAACGGTGCTTGACCGCCAACGACTACCCATTGATTGATCAGAACGAACCGCTTCATCGCCAGCTCACCCTAACAGGCTGCAGAAAAACTCGAGTCGCGTGCTTCGATAGGCTTAGCACGAACGGAAACACTCAGTAAATTCAACGAGCAACCCGTTCGTTCAGAGGCTCTCGCAGGATGAGCGGAGGGTTTTCCCAAAGCCTGGTAAGTTCCATAGAGCCAAGCTGTAGGTGGCCGGTTCACGTCGTCTGGTTAAGGGACTCTATGCCCTTCTGCCTGCTTTCTTTCCGTCATTATGTGAAGAAGCCGATGCTCACCGGTTTGGGGTTCCTGCTGGGAAAACGAGGCTGCTCCTCTCTCATCACGCAGCGGCTCCTCACGCATGAACCTACAGATTGATGAAAAAGTTAAGTAAGATGATGTGGTTCATCTGGTTTGCAAGTTCAGGTACTGCCTTGCTGTTGAGAAGCTGATTTTGGTAGCCGAAATCCATATTGAAATTTTTCGAAAATGTCCGGTTGATGCCGATAAAAAACCGATTTTGATCGAACCCGGTTTCTGGTCCTTTACCTTGCACCGTGTTCAGGTTGATAAAGACCTCGTCGTAGGTGGCAAAGGCCCACTGCGGAGCAATGGGCAAGGGATACAGCCCCCGCCACATCAGACGGAGCCGCAGGGCAGTACCGGCCGCATGTTCGATCCAACGTTCTTCCATGCGAATGCGGCTCAGAGTGTTCCAAGATTGGAACTTGTGCACATAGTTGGCTTGCTGATAGATCCGGTTTTCTTCGAAGAAGGACGACTGAGGCGGTGTATGCGGCACATTAAAATTGCCGACCCAGGCATAACCCTGCCAGATGGAGAGCTTCTCCGTCAGCTGATAGCCAACCGCCGGACGGAGTAGGAGCTGACCCATATCGCCGCTATCGTCGAGATCGAAGAAGCGTGGGTTGACTTCCATGTAGGCGTAAAATGACTTGGGCAGCTTCACCGTCATGAAAACAGGCGCCCAGAGGCCAAAGTCCTGCTTGAAAGTTGAGGATGTCTGAGCAAGGGCTACAGCGCTTAGGAACAGACTCCAGACGAAGATTAAGATGCTGATGCTGCTCGCGACCGTACGTCTTCGCTGATGTGCCGCTTGCTGCATGATCACCTCCTACCCCAGATTCATGCTCGGTGCTTTCGAGGTCTCCCGCCCCCGACTCTCGTGCCCAGCGATCTCCCTTCTTGAATTGCTTCGATCACGGTGACTATTGGTCGAGCCGGGAGTCAACGTTAGAACGTTACCTTGGCCACAACGTTGTACCTCGTCCGGTAAGAAATGGCTAGTCAGAAATTTGAAGAGCGATCATCAGTCGCCATGGATTAGGCGCGAGAAACGACAGGGTCGTCTGAAGGTTCTTAGGCGAACGGTTGAGTGAGGAGCCGGTCATCCTTTTTCTGTGTCGAGATGGGCTAGGAGCGATGCTCCGCTGTTGTCTCCGATGTATGGGGAGGGGATAAAGCTGGAGAAGCACGGATCAGGGTGAAGTGAGGGGCAAACGGATGAGAATGGTCTTCGGGAAATCTCCGGTGTCTTCCTTCATATGCGAACGAGCTTCGAGCTACAATCTGTGCTCGCGTTGTGCAGCAGGTGCGGATTCCGTTGATTCGACCTGCAGGGGCTCGTGTTCGGCCTGCCTATGGCCGTCCAATTCCATTCGGAGTTCTTGTGTCATTTCTTCGGTTTTCTCCCAAGCCCACCGCCAAGTTTGTGCAAACCCGACCAGTGCGAAACTGATGGTCAAGTAGACGGCGATCCCGGCTTGATCCTCCAGATCGGTAAAGTTAAGGGTAGCACGGGGATGAATGAAGACCCAATTGGCAATCAGGCCGCCTAAGACAACAGTCACGAACGACGGCCCTATCCTGCCATACCAAGTGGTAACCGCTATGGCGACGAGGAATGGGGCATAGGCCAGGCGGTCGTCGAGGTAAGAATCAAGAGACAGGCGCAGGACAAACGCAAGAAACGTTGAACCGATGGCCACACCATACTCTTTACCCAGCCGTGAGCTGGTCGGGGTCCATCCCCATCGTCGCTGTTGCGGTGGGTGTTGGGAATCTTTGCTCATGATCTCTGCCGTTGCCTCAGCTGGCAACGCCGTCTGCGGAGAAGGTTACGTTCGTCGGTCAGCTACGTCATTCTCGATCTGTGAGAGTAACTGGTCTATTGAAAGAATCCCATTAATGAACCGTGGGGTATAAGATCATAAGGAACGCGCACTGGAGCATACGCCTACGGGACGGCCATTGGAAGCAGGGAAATTGAGTTCTCTAAGATTTTACCGATCCAACGTCTCCTGCGATCTCCGGTGTTGCGCCCTCGGTCGGCAGCGTAAGAGACCACGCTTCGTTGCTGGGATCAGGCTGGTGGTCAGGACTTTAGCGCTCTGTCAGTTTTCACCGCCAGCACAGGCATGCTGACGCGATGAAACGGAGGGGAACTTTACCGTGGTGTGTCCGTGAGTTTTTTCAAGCGTCGGTCCAGCGAGAATCGGGTGAGGCCCAGTTGCTTGGCCGCCAAACTTTTGTTGTAGTCTGCCAGCCGTAAGACTTCTTCGATGATGGATTCTTCGATTCGCTCCAACGTGTGCTTTCCCACTTGCATCTCAATGCGGATTACACGCTCAGCTCCTTGGGAAACAGACATGGTGGTTTGCCCGACATGTTCATGGAGTTCTCGCGGGAGATAGTTCGCCGTCAATGTTTGTCCCGAACAGAAAATCATGGCTCGTTCAAGGGTGTTTTCCAGTTCTCGAATATTCCCGGGATATTGATATCGCTCCAGCATTGATCGAGCTTCCGAATCCAATTCTGGGACAGGCTTGCCGAATTCCCGTGCAAAGCGGACGATCGTCTTCCGGCAGAGAGGAATAATGTCCTCGAATCTCCTACGAAGAGGCGGAATCTCAAATGAGACGACATTGAGACGAAAATAGAGATCTTCGCGAAAGGCTCCTCGCTCCACCTCTTTCTTGATTTCTCTGTTTGTCGCGGTAATGAGGCGGAAGTCCGCCCCGAGATCGTCAGTTCCCCCAAGCCGCCGGAATGATCGTTCTTGAATCACTCGCAGCAACTTTGCCTGCATCGTCAGATCGAGATCACCGATCTCGTCAAGGAACAACGTGCCGCCTTCTGCCTTTTCGAGCAAGCCCAGCTTGCGCTGATTGGCACCGGTAAAGGCTCCCCGCTCGTATCCGAACAATTCACTTTCAAAAAGTTCCTTGGGAATCGCGGTGCAGTTGACCCCCACGAATGGTCCCGACGCCCTCGGCCCATTATGATGGATCACCCTTGCCAGGAACTCTTTCCCTGTTCCCGTCTCGCCCAACAGCATCACGGTAGGTTTTGGATTCTCTGCGACTTCTCGTACTTGGTCGAGCAACTGTTTCATCGCGCGGCTGTGAGCCTCGACGTTACTCAGATGGTAGCGGTTGGTCTGTCCATCAAGTTCCGATTCCAGTCGACGGCGTAATTTTAGGATTTCAATCGCACGGTTGACGACCTCCTCCACTCCTTCGAGATCGACCGTTTTGATCAGGAAATCGTACGCTCCCAATTTCATCGCTTCCACCGCATCCTGCACCGTCCCATATGCGGTCAGCATGATGACGATGGCGGAGGGAGCATGTTGACGCACGTGTTTGAGGGCATCAAGGCCGCTGATGCCGGGCATCCTCAGATCGAGCAGCACAAGCTCAGGGAGCTTGTGCTCAAGCTCTCGCAGCAACATCTCGCCGGATTCATAGCCGGTAGCGAAATGTCCCTGTCTGTTCAGCCGCTTGACGATGGCCGTACGAATGACTTGTTCGTCGTCGACCACAAAAACGACTGTGTGCATGCGTCAAACCCTTTCCAGTGCAGTTTTTTGCTCCAACGGTAACCAGATGCCGACAATCGTACCCTTCCCGACCTCGCTCGTGACAAAAATGTTCCCCTCATGGCTTTCAATGATATTCTGACAAATAGCCAATCCCAATCCGGTTCCATGTTTCTTTCCGGACGTCACGAAAGGTTGAAACACGCTGGGGAGCAATTCAGGAGGAATTCCCACACCTGCGTCTTTGACTTGAATCACCAAACCGGGCCTTTCCTCTCGGAATAACTCATGCCCAATGATCTCGATGGGAGGGCCACCCTTCGGGGTGGCATCAATTGCGTTGTCCACGATATTCAAGAGTACCTGTCTCAGGAGGTCTCGATCGGCGATGAATTCGCTGATCATGGGTGAAATAGTGACCTTAATCGTGAGGTGCTTCTCCTCCAACCGGAGTCTCAACATCTTGGCCACCTCGTCGGCGAGCCGGTTAAGATCGATGCCTGTCGGCGCAGGGCGGCGCGGCCGTGCATAGTCCACGATCTGGCTAACGATTCGATCCAATCGCCGAGTCTCAGACAAGATCACTTCGATTTCGTTTCGCTTCGGATCGCCGGATTCGAAGTCATCCAACAATACCTTGGCCGTCGAACCGATGCCCACCAGCGGATTCCTGAGTTCATGGGCGATGCCGGCCGCAACTTGTCCCAACGTCGCCAACTTTTCCGCTCGTCTTAATTGCAATTGAAGATTGTCGAGGGTCGTAATGTCGATATTAAAGCCCACATAGACGACATCGGGACTGTCAAACTCCATGATGGGCACACGTTGGCTTAAAACCGTTCGGATACTGCCGTCCTCTTGGAGTAAGCGGAAAATGATTTCACAGGGTCTCCCCGCGGCGACGGCTTCTGCAAACATCGTGACAACGCGGTCGCGGTCCTCGGGATGCATTCGCTGGCGAAATGCCTCAGGATCAACGGCGGATTCAGGGTCCAGCCCGGCCAACTGCTGATTGTAACGATTGCTGAACGTGACTCTGATTCCTTTCGTCATAAAGATGCCGAGCGGTGCGTGATCCACGAGACCTCGATACTTCGCCTCGGACGCAGACAAGTGGACATTCAACTTCTTGAGTGTGGCTTCCGATTGCTGGACTTCAGCAAGATCTTTGCGGATTTGCAAACTCATCTTTTTCATCACGGTGGTGAGCTCTCCGATTTCGTCTTTGCGGTCAAAGACAGGAATGGAGGGAATGGTCTGGCTGGCCGTGGAACCTACGACCTTCGATAAGGCCGTTAACGGAGTGGCGATGGAATGGGCAATGAGCGCCAGTGCGAGGATGACGAGGGTGAGAGTCACCAACCCGCCTCCAAGAATGAGAAAGCGTGTCCACGTTCGATCGTAACTCAATCGAGATAACTCCTGCTGCTGCAGGTCATGTTGCTCTTGATCAAACCATTCCATCCATTTCCGAACCTCACGCATGACCTCTCGACTTCGTCCCTCACGAACATACCGTACGGCGTCGGCTCGATTTCCCTGCTGCATGGTTTGCAACAATGCCTCTTTCTCCACATAGGACTTCGTCACCAGGGCGCGAATGTCTTCGAAGCGTGCATGCTGTGCGGGAAGTTGGATTTCCAGCTGCTGGTCCATTGTCATGACGCTTTTCCGCCCCTCCTGAAAACGCTCGCGGTATCGATCGTCCTCAGAGATGACATAACCCAGAAATGCGGTTTCCAAATCGGCTATAGTGCGCACGTATTGAGCTGCCGTTTTTTGAAGCAGATAGAGGTGTGTCAGACGTTCTTCACCCTGTATAAAATTCTGAACATCGAGATAGGTCATCATGCTGAATAACATCAGAGAGACAAAGGGAATGGCCGGAATGAGAAGCAGCTTGGGAAGGATCGGGAGATCGTCTAAGAACTTCCGAGGAAAACGTCCTTGCATAAAAACTCCGATGACACCTGAACACTACCGACCATGTACCAACCGGCCGCGGCGACTGGCCAAGCGCGCAGGGCTTCAATGCGCTCCTGGGAGGTCACTACTGGTCAACGTCTTGCCGATGGACAGCATCATCGCCCGTTCTATAATGTTCTGAAGTTCTCTCACATTGCCGGGAAATAAGTACTGTTGAAGCATTGCCACGGCTTTCGGATCGATATCGGTCACCTCTTTCCCGAGTTCCAGCCCATACCTCATCATGAAGAGCTTGGCGAGGGGTACGATATCCTCCATACGGCTCCTGAGCGGCGGTACGACGAATGGCATCGCGTTGAGCCGAAAAAAGAGATCCTCCCGAAAACGTCCTGCCGACACTTCCTCCTTAAGATCCCGGTAGGAAGACGCGATCACGCGGAAGTCTCCGGAAATATCTTCGACTCCACCGAGACGGCGAAACGTTTGATCTTGCACGATCCCGAGGAGCTTACCCTGCATCACGAGGTCGAGATCACCGATCTCGTCGAGAAACAGCGTGCCGGTTTCCGCCTGATCCAGCAGACCGAGCTTCCTTCGTTCCGCCCCGGCGAAGGCGCCTCGTTCATACCCAAACAGGTCGCGCTCAAACCGCATGGATGAAAGAGAGGTGCAACTGATCCTCACAAACGGCCCCTTTGCGCGGGCGCTGTTATGGTGAATGACACGGGCTAAGAATTCTTTCCCAGTTCCGGTTTCTCCCATCACGAGTATGGGCACATTCGGATTCTGAGCCACTTCCCGCACCTGGATCAGCAAGGCCCTCATCGTCAGGCTCTTTGCGATCAAGTTGTTCAGTTGATATTGATTGGCTTCGTGCTCGATGTTGTAGGACACGCGCCGCTTCAGGCGAATATGCTCAAGAGCGCGGTTGACGACCGGTTCCAGTGTTTCAAGATCGACCGTTTTAATGAGGAAATCAAACGCACCGAGCTTCATGGCTTCAACCGCATCCTCTACGGTTCCATATGCGGTCAGCAGAACGACGAGGGCATCGCAGCCTTTGGGGCGAAGCGCATGCAGAACCTCAATCCCGGTCATGCCGGGCATCTTCAGGTCGAGCAAGATCAAGTCCGGCACGTCCTCTTCGACCGCGGCGAGTAGTTCTTCGCCGGATGGAAACGACCGAACCCGGTGCTGCATACGAGAAAGCAGTTTTTCGAGCGCATTACGAAATGCTGCTTGATCGTCGACGACGAAAATGCTCGCTTGCATCATGGGAGACCCTCCCATGGCATGCTACTGTATGCGAGGTTACGCTGCAAGATGGTTGCCGACGACCAGTTTGTGGAAGAGAAGTCGATTACATTTGAGACGGACAGGCATCCTTTGACCAGGCGGAGAGCTTGCGACCCCAGGACATCGGCTGAGAAGTTAGAGAGAACTCCGATGCCTCACTTGCGAGCCTTCACCCGTACGCCAGAGCATCATCCGATTGACCAACTCGATAGGCCAAACGGTGGTCTGAATGAGAAAGGAAATGCTGAGTCCCAAGGATCACACAGTGATGGCCTTCCTTCACACGTTGATCTCGATACCGATGCAAATACTCCATCGCAGTGTGGTCGACCACATGTCCGGCCAGGATGATCATGAAGTTGTCTCTATGATTAGGGAGGGCCTTGAGTTTTTCATCGAGCTTCAACAGATTCATGCAGCTGAGCGATGAGAGGTAGATCTTGTAGGGGTGCTTCATATTTTTGGCCGCGACACTCATGACGGGGAGAGATCCTTTTCTATGGGTGCGTCCATCTCCAATTCGGATTACAGGATCTCGGAACAACTCTCCAAGTGCGGCCCAGAGGCGGGTGGAGAAAGATGTTGTGTGACCAGCATGGGATTCCTGTTCAATCGTCAACGCCTTGACCACATCAAAGCAGAGCACGAGCATCTTCGTTACGGTTCCTGCGAGGACTCCCGACAAGATGTCTGATGTATAGAGTGTGATCGCGACACAGACGGTCGCGACCAAGAGTTGCTCGACCCCGATCGAAAAAACCTTTAAAAAGATTCTCGGCGCACAGAGTTTCCATCCGATGAAGATGAGCAACGCAGCCAGGACGGTGAGTGGGATTCTGTTGATGAGGTCGGTGCCGACCCACACAAAGAGTGCCAAGACCAGGGCATGGTAGAAATTCGCCCATAGAGTCCGCCCTCCCGCGATGACGTTTGCCGTACTCTTGATTCCGCCTGGAATAATCGTCAAGCCGCCGGCTAACCCAGAGAGGATGTTGGATATACCCATGGCCCGAAGCGTGACATTAGGGTCCGATTTTCTGGTGAATGGGTCGATTTTATCGATGGCGGCAATGGTGGCCAAGGTCTCCATGCCATCGATCAAAGTCAGAGTGATAACCGTGGTCAGCAACGTAAACCATAGTTCTGGACGCTGCCATATCCCCGAGAAATTGGGGAAATGAAATCCTTGGATAAGCGCATCTTTAGGGACATGAATCAAATAGGCTTCGGGGAGGTGCAACATCCACCCGGCTATCACGCCCAAGGCAACGGCCAGGAGCGGTGCAGGAATATTCCTGGCCCAGCTTCGACTCTTGACCATATTGCTGTCGAGCGCGAAGAGGAGGGCCAAGGTAATGCCGCCGACGGCGAAGATCGCAGGGTTCATCCCCATGATCTGCACTGGGATGAGGATGATGGCTTCAGGAATCGATTGTGTTGAGGGCGTCAGGTGGCCGAAGAGTGAGGGAATCTGCTTGATGATGATCAGCATGCCGATGGCGGCCAACATGCCGTGGAGCACCGACATCGGGAAGTACATGACGAAACGGCCGACCTTATAGATGCTCAACAATATCTGTACCGCTCCTGTCAAGCAAATGGCCACGAGCACCAGAGGGTACCCTGCCTCAAGATCTCCTTGACCGAGAGTCAGAATACCGGCCAGTAAGGCTGGTGCGAGGCCTGCTGCTGGTCCGCTGATGGTGATATAGGATCCCCCGAGAAGAGGAAAGACGAGTCCTGCAATGATGGCTGAGATCACTCCTGCAATCGGAGCTGCCCCTGAGGCGAGCGCAATCCCCAGAGAAAGAGGAAGTGCCACCAGCGCAACTTGCAATCCTGCTATTAGGTCATAGCGCCAGTGTTTTAACCCAGGTATCCCGTTTTGTGGTGTTTCGCCCTGAGGCCCAGCCAGGTGTTCAAAAGGCGACATCGGACTCCCGTCTGTTCAGACCCACTTGTAATCGCCACTCACTGGATCAAATGTTCATTGAGTCACAAAGCACATCCGGTGCCTACGTTATGAACGGACTCAGTTCACTCTGGAGAGACGCACAGTACAAAGGCATGTAAGAATTACAATGAGTTGAATAGTATCGCGAGAAAAAGTTCCTAGCACATTGGCATTGTTTTATTATTTGAGTGAGCGCATTGGCGGTGATCATCTGGTGCGAATACGCTCTTTTCATAATGGACTCTCCTATCTTTGTGTTGTTGAAGTTAGCGAGGTTGGTCAAGAGGAAACGGGAGGAGATCCGCTGTGAGGCCACTCATTGCGCCTGCATATGGACTGTGCTAGCTATTCATCATGCTGTACATTTCATCGACCATTGGCATTCCGGATCGCGAGCTGGAGATACATGCCGTACGGTCGCAAGGTACGGGGGGACAGAACGTCAACAAAGTCTCGACTGCCATCCATCTGCGACTTGATATCCATAGGTCATCTTTGCCGCAACTTTATAAAGATGCTCTGTTGAGGCTGCGGGATCACCGCATCTCAGCCGATGGAGTGATCACGATTAAGGCTCAGCAATACCGCACGCAGGAGCGCAACCGTGAGGATGCGCTGAACCGCTTACGGACGCTCATTCAACGTGCGGCGATTCCTCGCAAGAAGAGAAAAGCCACCGCACCGACATGGAGTTCTCAGGAGCGACGGATTGAGGGCAAGAAGCGACAGGGGCGCTTGAAGGCGCTTAGGCGGACGGTTGAGTGACGAGGGAGGGTGGCTTTCGTGGATGTCGAGATGGGCTAGGAACGGTGTTCCTTGGTCGTTACCGCGCGGTGGCTCGCGCCTGCTGCAGTACTGCTTCTGCTTCCGGGACGAACTCAATCTGCTTGTATTCCTTAGCTAAAGCCAGCGCATCGGTGGCCAACGTCACAGCTTCGTGGTGGTGGCCGTGCTTGCACCGAACCTTGGCGAGTGCCAACCGGGCATTGACGGCTTCAGGTGCCTGCTTGATGACCTGTTGCAAGAGCCGCTCACCTTGTTCTGAGTCACCTCCAAGGACGCTGGGGAGCCTCACCAGCAAGGTCCCCTTAGCCGAGCGCGCACCGATGTGAGTTGGATCAAGTTCGAGGGTTCGGTCGATTTCCTTCATCATGCGGCGAAGCCCGAAGAGGGAGGTGAGGGATTCTCCGTCGATACGGAGCAGCTCTCCCAGATTGCAAAACAACGCAAAGTGGGCATCGGCGCTCCCTTCATTGGCTGCAACAGCACGCTCGCCCAAGCTCTGCCCCTGTTGGAAATGGGCCAGCCGCGTCGCACGGTCCATGGCGAGTCGCCCGCGATTACATTCCTCGAGAGCCTGTTTGGCAAGACGCTCGCTCGACTCCTGTGCCGAGGACGACATGGGGAGAACGGACAAGACGCTTACCAGGATACCCACCGATCCGAGAGTTCTCATCCACATCATTCAAACCACAAACGGGGAAACTGTGTACGTTCCACGGCCCCGTTATCCGGGGAGCACTGAGTGACAAGCTACGGCCGACAACTGAACTGAAAGGTACAATGTCCTTTTATCACGTCCGAAGGATTCGACAGTGGTCCTCGATCGCCGATAGATCATGCAATCCCCTGTTCACGCGACACCATCATGCCTAGGATATTGAATCCTCCATCCACGTAGATTACTTCGCCCGTAATACCCCGTCCCAACTGACTTACCAAGAACAACGCTGTATCCCCGACTTCGCTCTGCTCAGTTGGGCGACGGAGCGGCGCAAATTCCTTGTGGAGGTCGACCATCTTGGTGATGCCTGAAACCCCGCGCGCGGCCAGCGTCTTGATCGGTCCAGCGGAGATCGCATTCACGCGAATGTTGAGCGGGCCGAGGTCGTAAGCCAAGTAGCGAACGGCCGCTTCGAGTGCAGCTTTCGCGACTCCCATCACATTGTAATGGGGTACGACGCGCTCGCTTCCGAGATAGGTAATGGTGAGGATAGAGCCTCCGGCGGCCATCAACGGCAAGGCGGCCCTTGCGACGGCCACGAGAGAATAGGCGCTGATGTCGAGCGCCGTCGCAAACCCTTGTCGAGTGGTATTCACGAATTGTCCGCTCAGCTCTTCTCGGGGGGCAAAGGCCAGGGAGTGGACAAGGAAGTCGATTTGTCCTGCTTCCTTCTGAACTTGCTGCATGAGGGCTGTGATCTCTCCATCGTTGCTCACATCGCAGGGGAACGCTTTGGCGCCCGGCAAGGTGGCCGCGAGCTCTTCCACATTTTGTTTGAGTCGTTCATTCTGATAATTGAAGAGGAGTTGAGCTCCATGGCCGGCCGTCGATTCCGCGATGGCCCAGGCAATGCTGTGCTTATTGGCCACTCCGATGATGAGTCCTTTTTTCCCCTTGAGCAACATGGGCACTCTTCTCCTTCTTGAAGCTCAACGACATGAGCGTTGATTACGATGTACGTTTCGCACAAGTCTGCTCCCGACGGACTCCCGTGGTGCCCCCACCTCGCCCTGATCAGCCGCGATCGCTCTTTCGGATAAAGACCGCTTGCAGGCCGACGATTGTTTTCCCATCTCGAATTGTACCATCTTGAATTCGTGCAATCGCCTGATGCAGCGGCATTTCGATGATCTCCAGCACCTCATCTCGATCCAGGTGCTGACGGCCTTTCGTGAGACCCATGGCCTTGTATACATGAATCACTTCGTCCGCAAAGCCCGGAGCCGTAAAGATACTCGATAGCAACTCAAACGAGGACGCTCGATAGCCGACTTCTTCTTCTAGTTCTCGTGCGGCGCAATCTAAAGGATCTTCCCCGGGAGCAAGTTTTCCCGCTGGAATTTCGTAAATGAATCCGCCTGCAGCATGCCGGAACTGCCTGATTAAGACCACGGTGCCATCATCTTTGACTGGCACCACCGCTGCTGCCCCCGGATGGCGGATTGTTTCGAGGTCAACCGTCACCCCATTCGGTAGCTGAACGGTGTCGATGTTGAGAGTGATCACCTTCCCCGAATAGATGTTGCGAACTATTGGATGTTCCATTCCGCTCATGCTGTTCAGCGGTTGTGCCTGCCGCAAGCGCGAGATCGCGCTCCGGCTATTTAGAGTCGCGTCTGTAGAACGGCGGTTTGACGACTTTTGCCGGAACCACTTTCCCTCGAATGTCGATGAAGAGATCCGTCCCGAGTCCGGCATGCTCGGACGATACATACCCTAAGCCGATCCCCTTCTGCAGAAGAGGGGAAAGATTGCCGCTGGTGACTTCTCCGATGGGAGACTGGGGTGACGATGCAGAGAGAATCTTGAACCCATGGCGGGGAACGCCTTTTTCCTGCAATTCAAAGCCGACGAATCGGCGGGACGGGCCCGCTTGTTTTTGAATCAACAAGGCAGGCCGTCCTACAAATTCCCCCTTCTCGAAACGCACGGCCCATTCCGCTCCAGCCTCGATCGGCGTCGTGTGTTCATCGATATCGTTGCCATAGAGCAGATAACCCATCTCGAGACGCAGGAGATCCCTTGCGCCGAGTCCCGCCGGTTTCAAGCCGAACGACTTGCCCGAAGTAAACAGCTTGTCCCAGAGGGGCGAGACTTGTCCGTACACATAGAACTCGTAGCCGAATTCTCCGGTATAGCCCGTTCGCGCCGCCAGGCATTCCGCATCAGCGACTCGCACCATTGCTGATTCTCTGAGCTTCAGCTGTTCCAGCGGTGATAACCCGAGCGATGCGACGATCGCTCGTGCAGCCGGACCCTGCAAGGCGATCTGAGCGATCTCTGCTGAACGGTCGGAGACCTGACAGTCGGGAATTCCCTGACTGTGCTCCGTGAGCCAAGATACGATCTTGGCTCGATTGGACGCGTTGACGCATAAAAGAAATTCACCGGCCTTCTCCATCCGATAGACGAAGACATCGTCCAGGATGCCGCCCTGCTCGTTACAGACCATCGAGTACTGCGCCTGCCTGGGCCGAAGTGCAGCGAGATCGTTCGTCGTCATGCGCTGAAGAAAAGATTCCGCGCCGGAGCCGGTGACGACGATTCGTCCCATATGGCTGACATCGAAGAGACCGGCCTTGCTGCGGACGGTGTGATACTCATCCACAACGCCGCTGTAGTGGATGGGCATTTCCCACCCCGCGAAGTCGACCAGTTTCGCCCCGGCGGCGCGATGTTGTGCGATGAGGGGAGTGTGCACGGGACGGTTACCGCAGGCCGAGCAATTCGACGTCGAAAATCAGCGTGGCGTTCGGTGGGATCACGCCGCTGGCACCGCGCGATCCGTACCCCAGTTCTGACGGGACGGTGAGTTTGCGCTTGCCCCCCACCTTCATCCCCTGCACCCCTTCGTCCCAGCCTTTAATAACTCGCCCGGCCCCGAGGGGAAAGGAGAAGGGCTGTCCACGATCGACAGAGCTATCGAACTTCTTGCCGTTCTCCAGCCAACCAGTATAGTGGACGTTCGCCGTTTTTCCGGCGATCGCCACGTCTCCGGTGCCGACCACCTGATCGACGTATTTGAGCCCAGACGATGTGGTGATTTCCTGACCAGTCGATTGCTGCCCGCTTGTGGTCATAATGCTTCCCCCTCCCAGGATCGATGTGAAAACCAACAGTGTCATGATCAATGTCATGCGAGAAAGTTTCATGGGTCTCTCCTTCTCTCATTGTATGGCATGGGCAAGATGGTGCGGTCAACTATGGAAATGGCTAAGATTCCCGTTCGGCAAAGAGCGCCAGACTAGCCGTGTACCCATGCAAGAAATTGCGGTTTCCAATGGGCCCTATCTCGCCTTGCGCAAAGAAACCCGCGATGGGAATCGGTCCCAGACGTTCCGTAGTCGTGGCTGCATCGTGGTTCGGTCGCCCAAAAAGCCCTCGGCCACGGCCACAACAGCTGAAGAGGAGCCCGCCGAGCGGAGGTAGCCTATGGCGGGCTCGGTCGGTCGCCAAGAGAAGGTTCAAATCTTCCGCGGCTGACTCCCTGTCGCGCAGATGGAACTGCACGGTCTGGCATTCTTGCACCACATCGCCGATTGCGATAGCACCAGTGGTACGGTCGGCTCCGAGGAGATTCCGAATGAGAAAGTCTCCCCGCTCGAAGCGATTCCGATGTTCGTCGATCACGATACCGAGATGGAGCGCCCGATGAGCATGCTGCCGGTCTTCCTGCGTCAGCGATTCGAAGACCGCCTGCAATCGCTCCAAAGCCGACACACCCCCAAGTTCGTGAATCAAATTGCGTTCGGCCTTCGTCACGACGAATCGGTCACCGATCAGGCGACAGCCTTGGGAGATGATCGGCCGAATATCCAAGGCCCCCGAGAGGCGGACACCCACTAACCCACCATCGAGGACTTGGTCGTTGAGGACTAAGCGATTCATGCCGGCCTCTTGCCCACCTCCGGCCAAGCCTCCGACCGCCTTCGTTCCAGGATAGCGGTCCTCCAAAAGCCCAAGGATCTCCTGAACCGGCACGGTGAATGGATCGGCAAACAACAGGAACGACGCCTCTGGTACGCGCTGCTCAGGCCATCCCGAGAGGTGAAATTGATCGTGCGTCGGTGAAAACGAGGATTGCAACGGGTGAAGGTTGACGCCGGGAAGGACGGCGGCCCAGACGGTGATCGCCGGGACGGTTTCCAACTCCTCTGCTCCGGAGATCACGCCCTCTCCGCTGCAGCCGATCAGGAGGTTCGGACGAAGAGTCTCTATCAGCACATGCGCCAAGAGGTCGGCCTCGGCGGCGTGATGAGCTGAAAAGAAGACGCAAGCAAGGTCGATCGGGGCGGCATTCAGCTGCGCCAGAATGTCCTTGGCCACGGCCCGAGCTGCAGATTCCGTCTCTATTGTTGTCGAGAGGGCCACGGCAAATTGCATGGTCTCGTCTCGCAATGTGGAAGTGTGGTGATGAGTCCGGTATGAGTGAGGGGCGCGCGGGCCCGCTACGCGATCGAGTCAGACTCCCGGATCCATCCGCTGAGCTCTGGTCTGCGCTAATTTCTTATAATATCGCCACAGGTAGGAATGGTAGTCGTCCACCTGCGCAAGGAGGTAGTGGAGTTCTGTCGGATCCTCTGTTTCCAGGGCATGGATCATCCTGGTTTTTAGGAACTCACCGAAGGCTTCGGTCTTCTGCACCGCAGTCAGCAGTTGCAACCCGCCCCCGATCTGGTACTCACTCATACCATCCTCCTGGTTGACGTTCAGAAGGATAGCGAGGGAATCGCCACATTTGCAAGCTTGGCTCACTTTACAGCAGGCGCTCGAAACTCAGAGGCCGGTTCAACGTGAACCGGCGAGCAGGGTTGTGAGGCGGGCGAGGTCGATGGCTTCAATGTGGTGATTGTCGCGGCCCGTCATCGTGGTGGCCATGGTGAGTGCATTGAGAATGGCTTCTTCGCTGGCCTCGACCGTCGCCGCGAAGAGTGGATTCAGATGAGGGTCGGCGAGATGTGTCAAATTGTAGGTGGGGGTTGTCGGATAGTGTGGAATCACGTTGGCGGTGGAGAAAGCTAGTATGAAATCCCCGCTTCCGTGGCGCACAGTCGAGCCGGTGCGGGCCAGACCGAGCGCTGCATGTTTGGCCAGCCTGGTGAGCTGCCGCCCATCAAGCGGCGCATCGGTAGCGATCACGATGATGATGGACCCTTCGCTCTGGCCCGGCACGACTGCTTCGGAGACCTGTTGCGGCGGATCATAGAGCTTTCCGACAGGGACCCCAACGACCACCAGTTCCGGTCTTCGTCCGTGGTTCGCGTTGACGAGTACTCCCACGGTATAGCCACCTTCCTTTTCGGACAATGTTCTCGATGACGTGCCGATTCCGCCTTTGAATCCATAAGAGACCATGCCCGTGCCGGCGCCGACCGTGCCTTCCGCCACCGACCCGCCGGTTGCGCCGTCGAGCGCCGCCAGGACATTCTCTTCGGATACGTGGCGTCCCTGGATATCGTTCAATCGGCCGTCATCGCATTCGGCCACGACGGGTGTGAGCGTGTCGTCGGAGATGCCGATCTCCGGGTATTGCCTGATCATCCAACTCATCACGCTGTTGGCCACGCGGGGAACGTTGAGCGTATTGGTGAGTGCGATGGGATATTCCAGAAATCCCGACTCGGCCACCCAGGCGAGGCCGGTCATCTCACCGGTACCATTGAGGACGAACGAGCCTGCCGGAACCTTCTTGTGCCAGACGTCGTCGCGCGGAATGATGACCGTCACGCCCGTGCGAATAGGGCCCTGTCCAGGCTTTAAGGGGCCCTCGCCGGAGATCAACGTGGTATGGCCGACCTTTACCCCTGCAATGTCGGTAATCGCGTTGAGGGGGCCAGGCGGATATTGTCCGACGACGATCCCCAAGTCACGCAGACGGTGGCGTTCTTGGTTCGGTTCTGTTGCGGCAGCGGAGAGACAGCCAACGAACAGCGTAGCCGCGCAGGACAGCACCAGCAGCCCAGCCGCTTGTCGGCCACCCACTCCTGCGAACTGTAGAGCCCTAGATGTCATACGTACTGCCCTGATGGGGAACCCGTACATCAATGGTCGGGTGTTCCGCTTGGATCGCTGCGCCGAGGGAGAGAGCCTGTTTCTCTTCGCCATGTACGATGAAAATGGTGCTGGGTCGTGGATGGATGGTTCGCACGTATGCCAAGAGATCATTCCGGTCGGCATGCGCAGACAGGCCGTTGAATCTGACGATCTGGGCCCGTCTCGGCGTCGGCACGCCGAAGATAGGGACAACGTCCCAGCCTTCGACGAGCTTCCGCCCGAGCGTATGTTCCGCTTGAAAGCCGACAAACACGATGATATTCGCTTCGTCTTGAATCGCATGTTTGAGATGATGAATGATACGCCCACCCTCGCACATGCCCGAGGAAGAAATGATGACACAGGGGCCGCGCATGGCGTTAAGCCGCTTGCTGTCCTCAACAGACGACACAAAATGGATGTAGCGGGAGGAGAAGAGATCTTCACCGGATGAGAAGGTCGTGATGGTTTCGTCGTCATAGCACTCGGGGTGTCGCTTGAACACCTCCGTAGCTTTGTCGGCCAGGGGTGAGTCGATGTAAATCGGGATGGGGTCCGCGCGGCCTTCACCGACCAGCTCCTTGATCCGCATGACCAATTCCTGTGTCCGCCCCACGGCAAAGGCGGGCACGATGATCTTGCTTTTGTGCGTCCGCGCATGATCGAGGAGATCCTGCGCTTTCTTCTTCATCTCCTCGCCGACCTCTTCATGCAGGCGGTCGCCATATGTAGATTCGAGAATCAACACGTCGCAGGGAGGCGGCGGCTCAGGATCGCGCAAGATCGGCATATGAGATCGGCCCAGATCTCCACTGAACAAGACCGCGGTGGTATTGCCGCGCGCCGTATATTTCACGCGGACGGCAGCCGATCCCAAGATATGGCCGGCGTCATAAAACGATGCGGTAACGCGAGGCGCGATCTTTAGTTGATCGCCATACCGTTCTCCCTCAAACTTCCGGACGATCTTCCGCACATCGTTCCCGTCGTAAAGTGGCTGTACACGCGTTTTCCCGCGTCTGCGCTCCTGTTTGTTGACATAGCGGCAGTCGTGTTGTTGCACACGAGCTGAATCTTCGAGCATGATGGCCGTGAGATCGGCCGATGCTCTGGTGAGGTAGACTTTCCCGGAAAATCCCTGGCGCGGCAAAGCCGGGAGGGCGCCCGAATGGTCGATATGGGCGTGCGAGAGCAAGACGGCGCCCAGGGATTTGGGGTCAAACCCCAAGGCGCGGTTTCGTTGGAACGCTTCTTCTCGACGGCCCTGAAACATTCCACAATCGAACAGCAGGCGGAAGCCCGGTACCTCCAACAGGTGCCGACTCCCTGTGACCGATCGAGCGGCACCATAGAATGAGAGTTTCATGTGGTGGGCACTCCATTGTGGCGTGCGATCAGGTCCCAGGCCTCCTGAGCCGTCTCGGCGTAATGAAACAGGGCGAGGTCTGGCTGCGTGATCAAGCCGTACTCTACGAGCAGTTGCCAGTTGATCAAGCGCTCCCAAAAGTCTCGGCCAATCAAGACGACGATCAGGCTCTCGATTTTCCCGGTTTGGAGAAGGGTAAGCGTTTCGAACAACTCATCGAGCGTGCCGAAGCCCCCGGGGAACGCCACCAGAGCCTTGGCTCGGATGAGGAAATGCATTTTTCTAATGGCGAAATAATGAAACTGAAAACTGAGTCTGGGCGTGATGTAGGGGTTTGGTTGCTGTTCGTGCGGCAGCTCAATGTTGAGCCCGATCGATTTGGCGTTCACGTCCGCCGCGCCACGGTTGGCTCCTTCCATGATGCCTGGGCCGCCACCTGTCACGATGACGTAGTGACAATGACCACCGATCTGACAGATCGAGGAGACCAACCGCCCGAATTCTCTGGCGACATCATAATACTTCGCCAGTTCGAGCTGCCGTTTGGCGATACCGACTTGTTGTTGGCGAAAGGGATCGTTCGGAGCTTGAGTTGCTTCTTCTTCCGCCATGAGGAGCGCCTGTTTCGCGTCAGCCGGCTCGTGCAGTCTGGCGCTCCCAAATACGACGATGGTGGACTTGATATGTTCTTCTTTTTGGATGAGTTCGGCCTTCAGCAGCTCAAGTCCGATGCGGACGGAGCGAAGCTCATCTCGTTGAAGAAACTCGGTGTCCTTATCGGCTGGGATATAGGAGGAGCGGACGTTACTGGAGTGATGAGTCGGATGATCGGATAGTTCCTCTTCCATGGCTCGGCATTATAGCGGGGCCGTTGAACGGCGGCAATTTGTGGTCAGTGGACCCCCGGGATTGTAGGAAGGGATAGGGGTGAAAAGGATGCCTGTAGAGATGACGGTGAAACCCTTGGTGCACCACCACCCATTGAGGATCACAGAGCACTTCGAAGGCGTCCACGCCGAGTCCCGTACGTGAGAAGATCAGATCAGGGTCCACAGGTGTCCAGGGTTTTGCGAGCCAACCCAAATTGACCCGTGAATATTTCAAGTCAAGGAACCGATAGGTAGCCACAAGTCCCGTATCGGAATCGGTGATCGAGTCAGGCGCTCCCAGGTTGGCCACAACGTCAGCCAGAGTAGTGTGCCCCGGAACAATGAATGCGACATCCGCCGGAGTGATGGGCCTGTTGAGTGTGATCCGAACCACATTACAGCCAAGTGGAGACAAGCCGAGGATCGCTGCCAGACAAAAGGCGCAGATATCCTTCCAACCGTTGATCACATCAATCTCCAAACGGCCAGAATCGGAACTTGAGGTCCTCCGTCCGTCTCGATGAAATCACCTCCTCGACAACCCCATCGCGGTCGAGAATAACGAATAGGTCGTCGCTCTTGATGGAAAGACGCGTGAAATTGAGGGCGATCAGCAGAAGACTGCCTGCCTTTGCATCGTATCGATAATATTGAAAGACATCTCGGCCATTGAGAGCGAGTAGCCGATCCGGGGCCCCTAGGAGGTGAAGCAGCTCTTCCTTTGTTGTCGTACCTTTCTGAATGGTCTTGATGACGTCGGTTTGGAGTTCGTCGCCTAGCGTCCCTCGACTGAAGGCGCAACTTTGAAGCAACGAGGCGACTGCTAGAAAACAAACCAAGCAATGAGGGAGTTTCATTGCGACTCCTTGCCTATTTGTGAATGATTCCATCCCCCAGGACGAAATCTTGCTCGAAGACCGTATAGGCTGACGGGGTGAGTCCAAGACGCTGGTACACAGTTTGAGCCCTGCGATTCTCCCGTTCCACGTACAACCTGAGTCCGCACACTCGTGAATCCGCCTTGGCTCTGACGAGGATATGGTCGTGCATGGCTCGAAACACACCCTGGCCACGGCAATTCGGTTTGACATAGACGCTTTGGATCCACCAAAAGGCTCCGTTCCGCCAGTCACTCCATTCGTAGGTGATCAGGAGTTGGCCGACCGGCTTGTAGCGTTTGTCCTCCGGAAGCTCGGCGAGGATATAAAATCCATAGCCGGGGCTTTCTAAGAGTGCAAGAGTCCCTTGACGCAATGTTGCAAGATCGAGCTGACGACGCTCTGTTTCCAGTGCCATGGCGGCATTGAACATGACGATGATTTCCAGATCGTCCTGACTGGCCGGTCTGATGAGGATGCGCTCGGTCATGTTGGTTCACGAGTGGAGCGATTGGGATGCGTCAAGCCATCCGCGCTGGGGTCTATAGAATCCGGCTGAAAACTCCATTTTCATCGCATCTTCAACAGGAAGATTGATCGGGCGGAGCACCTGCTCCGGGATAAAGGCAAGAAATCCTGTAAGAGGATGGATGGCGGTGGGGACGAAGACCATGAAGAGGGTGCGCGATGGTTCGACCTGGAGGGATGGAGGTGCCATCCCCATCACGAAACCCAATGCCCAGCATCCATCACGAGGGAATGGAAAGGCAACCACTTTGCTGCGACCAAAGCGGGACCGGAAGTTTAAAATATCGGTCATGCCTTTCAGTGTGAGGTAAATGCTCTGCACGAGGGGGATCTGTTCAATACGCTGTTCCAGCCTTACTAACAAGCGGTGCCCGATGACATGCTCGCCGATGAGGCCGACAACAGCGAGAAGGATGACCAAGAGCAGTAGGCCAAGGCCTGGGACTGGGTCCGACATGTATCGGCCGACGACCCCGTCAAGGATGGTGAACAGAGTCGAGAGAATCAGGAATGTGACCCAGGCCGGGACCAAGACGATCAGACCTGTCACGCACGTCTTCCAAAAGAATTTAATCATGACGAGCCATCCTTGGGGAAAGCAAGTCGAGTGTACCAGAAATGGTTGAGCATGAGGAGTTCCTTATGAGAGAGGTTGCGCGAGAGATCTCTTTCGATTATGTTACCGGTATCACACAAGGGAGGTCGATGGCTGTGAGCATTGACAAAGAGCTCTTGGCAATCCTCTGTTGCCCGGATACCAAACAGGCGGTCAGTCTGGCGGAGGAATCCCTCATTCAGAAGCTCAATGCCGCTGTAGCACGAGGCGGAGTGAAGAATTTGGGGAAGCGGCCAGTGTCTGACGTGCTCGACGGTGGTCTGATTCGCGCCGACCAACAGATCCTCTATCCCATCCGCGACCATATTCCGGTGATGCTGATCGAGGAAGGCATTCCGCTCGAACAAATTCGTTGAACCAGCCTGCGACGTACTTCGTACTTCTCTACAGCGGCGGCATTGGGTCGAGAGACACGCGACCGTTGCTCGTAGACCGACGCTCCATCCCTTCTAGAATGTCTATAGTGCCCAGTCGTGCCGATATCCGGTCGTTGCAGCCTCCTGCGCTGCGGGGCCTATGCGGCCAGGCCTGACATCTGCGACTATTTTGACGTCGATGCTGGATCAGTGGATAAGGAGAGCCGGTTACGTATCCCCCTGTCGGATGCTTTGACCGGTGAAGGATCGATATCTAAGAGGCTAAGGTGCGACAATTTGAACAGGCTTGTCGAGATTGTCAGTCTTTGAGCCGGTCGAAGTGCCACAATGCACACAAAGATACTCATAAAGATTTCCGGTTGGCAGAACGAGCAGAAGTCGTTCTCTTGTCGGGGTGGCCATGCGGCACCGAGGACAGAACAGGAGGGAAGCATTGAGAGAGCCGAATTGGGCTTGTGAGGTGTCTGACGAAGAGCGGGGTTGGCTGCTGGGAGCCCGACGAGTGGTTGGGAGCCAAGGATGGCCTGATCTGTGTGGACGCATGGTTTTATATTAGTGAGAGTTGTAAGTCCGGGTCAAGGGTTAATCAATTTGAACCGACGGGTAGCGACAGTTGGTCGATCAATGTCTGTACGACAAGATGGGTGGATCGGACGTCGCTTTGGAAGTTGTGACACCATCCGAGAATAGGGAGAAGTGACAAGATGGATCGGCCCAGATGGGAGGAGGTGAGCTGGTAGAGTCGTGGCATAGCGTTCGACAGCTAATCAACCTGGTGGCACAGGGCCGATTCACATTGCTCAGAGTTGACTTGAGTGGACAAGGCCCATACGACGACAGGAGAGACCCGTACCGCGCTGTGATAAAGGGCCGAGTTAGACGGTGGCCTTGGCGGACTCGATCTCAGTTGCTGTGATGAGGCTTGAGAGGTAATCGGCAACGAAATTGAGGGCTTCCTCCCGTCCGTCGGCGCGGCGTCCTTTCTCTCTTCGCTGTACAGATAGCTCATGATCCAAATCTGATTTGACTTCCCCCAGGATTCGTTGGAGAGACGATGGCGTGAGGTTGGTATCCATGTCCTCCAGCTCCTGACAGCGATCGAGAACCCAGTTGAGACCTTCAATACGCCCGGCGTAATGCTCCTGCTCGGCTGTATCGATCCTTGCCATCGCAGTGGCGAAAGTCTGTGCTTCGTAAATCAAATTGTAGAAACTGGTGACGCCCCTTTGTAACGATGGATTCATAATACTCTTTAGACTCCTTCTCGTTTAGATGAGCCGCAATTATACATGAGATTCGAGTGTGGACAAGG
Organism: Nitrospira sp. LK70; assembly: GCA_011090425.1. Classification (GTDB taxonomy): domain Bacteria; phylum Nitrospirota; class Nitrospiria; order Nitrospirales; family Nitrospiraceae; genus Nitrospira_D. The sequence continues at coordinate 33,890 of PHGD01000041.1, forward strand.
GGTATTTTTAGTTGGCAATCTTATGTGAACAGCAGTGAATGGAACTCGTTCATGAACCCGTAGTAGAGGGGTGCAAAATCTTTCAAACAGTCCGGGCTTGTTTCTTTCAAACGCTTGAAGAAGAAGACCTGTGAGCGTGGATCGAGTTGCTCCAAGAGTTGACTCAGCTGAGCCATGGAATAACTGCCGGCAGGCACGCTGAGGACATAGTGAACAAGACGCTCGACGAATTGCTGCGCGACATAATCACTATGCAGATACCCATCTGGGAGTTTACCGGAAGCGAGAAACTCATCAAATGGGATGGCCTGTGCAGGAAAGGGCACTGATTGCTGCGGATGTGATGTCACGCCGCGAATGCTCCCCAGTTGAATAGCAAGGACGCCATAAGTAAAAACTGTACTGGACGCTATCCATCTCGTCAAGTGCTCAGAAGATACAGTGGTTGTGAGCCAAAAGATAGATGTTTCTGGCTAGATCGGCGCTAGCACTTTCTGCAATACGCGCTTAGGTCGTGGGCAGTCAAATGGGTGCTTGCTGAACAAAACGGGGGATTGCCGTCCTGAAACAAGCCGGGGGCGACGCCCATGACGGACGTCGCCCCCACTGAGCCTTGCGGCCGAGGTCGAGCTACAGCCAGGTCACCCGTTCGGCAGGCCGGATGTAGATGGGCTCTTCGACCTGAATGCGAGCCACTTCTTTCCCCGACTTATTGAAGCCCAACACCGTATCGTTGTACATCTCGAACCGCTTCCC